>SFDP01000004.1 GCA_004558185.1 Lachnospiraceae bacterium
GGAAAGGCAGAAAGAACCCGGAAGCATCAGGAGAATAAATGAAAAATGAAACCGGAAGGTAATCATGGAAAAAGCGGGCTCATCCCGCTTTTTCTTCTGAAGTATGACGGGCATGGCGTCAGTCTGTGGCGAAAGTCCACAAGGGGCGTAGCTGCCGACGAACCCTGAAGCGACTCCCCAGCTAGGAGTTTATGGATGGAATTGAGGATTGTTCTTATACCAAAGATAGCAAGGAAATCAAAGACTCGCAGTATAAAGTCGAGTTGGAGGTCGCAAATCAGATTAGGCGAATAACGTCTCAAGCGATTCATAGTGAACTTATATTTTTTGTGGGAATTGCTATAGTTAGTTTTGGCGTATTGAGAATACTGGCTTGTTTCAGTCATAAAAGAAGAGAAGAAAAAGTATGGCAGACAATAAGTCTGTACTGGTTAAAGAGCAACAGTCTGTAAATGTATTTATAGCAGACGGAAATAATAATAAGTACATTGAAAGATAATGGTATTATGGCATACGGACAGGATTTAGGAGATGCTGGATTTGCGTTGGTACGTTATGCCATGGGCAGAGGTATTGATGATAGGATTGCGATTATTGTCTAGTATAACGGTTTCAAAATAACCCGACTCTATAACTTGACTATTTTTTCGATTGCACAGCTTCAAAATCCTCAGCGTAGCCCGCTACGCCTACGTTTGAGTTATTTATGAACCGTTATACTAGTGATAAAGCGGATAGTGCAAAACAAGTGATAAAGGAAATGGGATTGGGAAAACTCTTGTTAAAGGTTAATAACAGTAAACTGCCATTGAAGAATCCGATGCTCGTCACATCCAAAGTAGATAAATGGAAACACGGCAGGGGTATCCACTCTGTAAGGAAGGTAGCAGAGAAGTATGGAGGAAATCTGATACTGCACGATAACGGAGAAGAATTTGAAGCAATACTGTTGCTGACCGATATTGAAAAATTAGAGTAAAAATGCAACTTATTACAGATAGGTTGCATTTAAACGCTACGCTAGGATGGACGAAATGATTCAGGACGTAAATAGCTCCGTGAAAGAGCTTTCAGAAGAAGAAAAAAATTAGGAATATCGAGGAGAATCTGCAACGAGGTGAGATTTCCAAGGATGTAGAAGAATTTGTGATGAGATTTATGAGGCAGGAGCAACTTTCTAATTACATCGTAAGAAAACAGCTATATGCATTTTGGAAAGTATTAATACAATTCAACGAAATAGATTGGTTGGCGCTTTTGGGTGAGATGGATAGAACATATTCAGAAGCAACCGGTTATGGGCTTTGAATTTTGACGGAACAGAAATGGAGGTTACAGTAATAAGAGCAATATTGCTTTCACCAAGAATTAAGCAGAAGGAATTGGCTGAACAAGTGGGAGTATCTGTAAGTACCATTCAACGAACTATTAAAAAATTGGTTAAAGAGGGTAAAATAGTTCGAATGAATCGAAAGAGAGATGGCTATTGGAAAGTTTTATAAATTTTAAGTTTGCGAGAAGGTTACAGACTAAGTGGGTCAGAATTGCTTGTGCTGTTAAGCATAAATAACTATAAATAACTATAAGAAAGAGAAGCAGTCATTCATAATCGAACAATGACCACTAAAAGGTGGTGGTGTTATGATGAATTTTTGAATATGGAATATCAGGACAAAGAGTATATGGGAAAGATATTGGATTCCAAAGAATACAGGATGTATTTGTCGGATATTACAAACAATCACTTGGAGGAGGAAGAAATAATGGCAGAGAAAGAAAAAAGCATGGTAGAAAGGATACTGGATACAGAAAGGGCTGGATATGCCTATTTTTATCCCAGTGATGGAGGAAGCAGACAGGATTTTTTTATTTCCACGACACCGGAGAATATGGCTAATTTCCTCGGCGCTTTATTAACACCTGCCCGGATCAGAAACTGTGTGCAGAGATTATTCCTTACCTTGCACCAATTCAGGTGGGAGAAAAGGAAGCCGGGGAAATCTTAATGGCAACCAGAGAGGAATCAGATATGTACTTTGCAGCAGAGAACCAAGCAGTCACAATGGCAGAGTGCCAGACGCTGTAGGTGTGTTTCTTTAGGGTATAAATTTAGTTTGTTTAAAATTCGGGAGGAAAACGATGAGAGTAGTATTAAAAATATCAGAGATAGTTAAAACGTGTATATTCCGCAAGAACTGCGCATCCGTTCCAGAGGAACGGAGCGCTATTCCGCTTTAAACTGAGCAAAGCTCAGCAGGTTTATTAGTTACCATTGTTTACTCTGCGATCCCTGCCAGGAAATTCAAGACGATATGCCTTGGATGTCATTCGGCTTAAGCAGGCATCTGCATAGGTGGAATCCCCAAAAAGCTGATACCATCCGTATACCGGAATCTGTGAGATAATAATAGTTGCCTTGCGGCAGTCTCTGGACTCGATGATTTCAAACAGGTCACGACATTTCTCGATGTCCAGATCCATTAAGCCGAAATCATCTATCACCATGAGATCATATGCTGCCATTTCATTCGAATACTCAAAGTAAGTACCTTTCTGCCTGGCATGATCGGATTCCTTTAAAAGAGTGTTCGCACGTATATATTTAACCGTACGATTCTGATGCATTGCTGTGATACATAAGGCGCAGGCGATGTGCGTTTTCCCAGCACCGGCTCCTCCGGTAATCAGCAGGTTATTCGGTTCATCAATCCAATCACACTTGGCAAGAAGTTCTATGACGTGTGTATTCAGCTGACGTTCCGGAACATAGATTGAACTGTCAAGATCAGCTGCAGGATATTTCAAGGACGCTTTCTTCATGAGACGTTTAAACTTTTTACTCTCACGCTGATCCCACTCATGATTTACAATAGCAGCAAAGCGGACTTCAAATGGTTCGAGACCTGTGTTTGGTTCCAGAAGCTGCTTTTCAAAGGCTTCAGCCATACCGGACATACGAAGTTTATACAGCCGATCCATAAGTATGTTCTGTTCCTTTGTGAGTTTATCGTTATAAAGATAGTCTTTTAATCTGTATGCCATAGTATGTCACCCTTACTTATAGTAGTCCTTTCCTCTGATATTTTCATGATTAGGCAGTGTTCCTGGTGAATGTTCGGGGAGTTCCTTCACATCCATCTTTTTCAGCATCTGCTTGAAGGTAAAATATTTACAGGAATTGATCTCTATACATTTACGGGCAACTTCTTCAGCCGCACCTTTCGGGATTGCTTTTACTTTATGCAGGATACCTGCACAGGCATTATAAGACTGCTCTTCATGTTTTGATGATTTAAGGAGTCTGTCAATCAGTTCTGACATTGCAGGACCAATGGCCGAAGCCCAGCGACGGTAATAATTGCCATCCTTTGAATTGACTTCTTTATAATAAAGGTGTTCTGGCGGCATATGTTCATCTACTGTGATATACAGCGGAAACTCCCTATAAGACCGCTTATGTGTACAGATCAGCCGATTATACTGATCACAGATCCTGATCTCTGATGCGGTTGCCTTCAGGATTGCAGGCTTGCCACAGTAAGAGTACAATACGGAATAGTAGTGGCCGTCATACTCGATATGGTAATTGTTGGGAACTTTTAAAACCGCTTTATAATCGCAAGCTGTGTAGCATCCGCCTGGCAGTGGTTTCATACATGGTTTGTCATACTTTTCGAAGGCATCCAGTCTTGAGAAATCTTTTCCCTGAAAAGATCGTTTATTGAGGACCGCTACTACTTTTTTGATATCAGCATTCAGGTCTTCAAATGACACATATATCTTTTCTTTCAGTTTCTCAACCAGATGTGTTTCAAGATAACGTACATGATTTTCAACTGTAGGCTTGCCTTTCGGCTTTCTGGCGGGTGGTGGAAGAACTATAGTTTCATAGAAATCTTCCAGATCTGCGAATGTAGACTGTAGGATAAGTTCATCCTTTGTGTGCTTGGTTACAGCAGTTCGCAGGTTATCGGGCACAAAGTATTTCGTAACAGCACCATAAAACGAAACAGCATGGGCACAGCCTTCTATAAAACATGGGAGTTTCTCATTTGGAAAAGCTTCTGCATAGATCAGGCTGCTTACCCCAAGCGTGGTTGCAAAAATATGAACCTTTTTAATCTCGCCTGTTTCGGTGTCTGTTAAAAGTTCCGGCTGATCGCCGACCCAGTCGACATACATCTTCTCACCAGGGATTCGGTTTACGGCCATGGATACCTTCTGACCACCATAGTTTTCTGCTATGAATCGGTTGAAGTATTCGTAAAACTGTGACTTCTCATATCCATCAGGATTCTTTTCTTTATAATCCAGCCAGCAGAACGAAATGTTCATGCGGCTCCCTGATGTATGGATTCTGTCATAGTAATACTGGAAATCTGGAAGTGGGATATCTTTCCTCTGTAGATTTTTCTGCGGATAGAAAAGATCCTCAACTTCCTTAGGTGCCATCATTCGGAGTTCCTCGATTGGGATCACGTTGGCATGGTATCGGCTCAAGATCAGATTTAATGTACCTGAGCCAATCTTGTAACGGTCCATAACGGATCTGGTCTGGCATCCCTTCAAGCGCATCTGAATGGAGCCGATAATCGTGTTGTAGTCTTGCATAGTTATGCCTCCTTTCGCAATCATTTGATGACTACGAAAGAACTATAACACGTTGAAAACTTATTGATCAGCTGAAGCGGAAATGCGTTCAGTTAGATCCGGAAAGGCTGATCAGTTCTTAGCGGAATGCGTGATCAGATGAACCGGAATTTGCATAAAACGGACATGACAGATGTATTTTATGTAAATTCCAGAGAAGTGTTTAGGTATTAATAGATACTGAGAAGTAAGCAGGATGAGGAAGATTACACAACTACTGTCAGAACATGAAGTCATTACGGAAAATCATAAGTAAATGAATATATCCAATAGGGAAATTTTCATTGAGAAAAAGAAGTGAACGCTGTATACTATTATAAGATAACCGAAGAAAAGGGAGACAGAAGATGCGGTTTAGTGATATAAAAGTAGGATACATTTATAATGTGATTTTTGATCCGGTTCGGGATTGTGAGTTTGATGGCAAGCATTTGGCAGTGGTATTGAAGAGAAATAACGATAAAGCAACATTTATTGTCATGCCACTTACGAGTGCACCTAATGGAGCTGGTGTGAATAAAATAAAATTAGGAGCGATGAATAGTTTACCATCTTCGCTAAAATCTAATGATACATACGCAGTATACAATCAGGTTAGAACAGTTAATGCTGATAGATTTATTGCTTTAAAAGAAGGCCGTGCAGTAAAGGAATGTCAGATGGAAAAGCAAATTTTCCATAAACTGTTATTTTTTGGCCTTCGAGAGATGGTATATAGTATTCCGCAAGATGAAAGGATCGAAATCTTAAAATGTGCTTATGAAGCTGAGGTAGTCTTAAAGGCAAAGGATATAGCTTATCGAATTGTAAAATTAAGGAAAGAAGAAAGTTCCGATAAAGAACAAATTGATGAATTGTTAGTGCAGATTAGAGAAACAATAAAGGGTGTAACATATTCTTTGGATAAGCAGCTTGTTAAGGATGGTATTGATGCAATTTTTAATGAGGCAAAAAATTTGTAATTTTTCTTGTATCTTTGAAAGGGATATGTTATAATCTAGTCAAGAAAAGAGCGAGATGCTCTGCTTAAGAATTTAGGGTATAGACTCCCAACTAAGAAGAATAGAGTTAACAGCTCTACAAAAATGATTTTTCGGGTATAGATTCCCAACCAAGAAGAAGCAGGTCGTAAGACCTGCTTTTTGCATAGGATTGTAAAATGGAAAACATATACTAAAACGGAGATATGCAGTATGGCGGAATGGATTTTTTTAATATATATAATAGAAACGATAATTGGAGTATATATAATTAGAAAAGCATTCAAAAAACAAAAAGAATTAGAGAAAACGGTAGCATCACAAGGCGAGTTTGATAATATCAAATCAAAAAACAGATAATGTTATTATGGGGAATGATGTTTATCTGGTTGACATAGATTCTCTTTTGGATATTTGTTATGCAACATTATTTAACCAAAACCTTCATTTCTACCATGACAAATATCAAACCGAAGGCTATGGTTGCACTCATGTATTCTTCCGGTCTCCGTATCGGTGAAGTCTGCAATCTCCGTTATGAAGACATCCAGCGAAAAAACATGCGCATCCACATCACTCATGGTAAAAATCGTTCTGACCGTTACGCCATCCTTTCCAAACAGGCGCTTGACATCCTTACCGAGTACTGGTTTACCTGTGGAAGACCCACCGGCTACCTTTTTCCAAAACAGAGAGATCCTCCAAAACCCATTGACACCTTTTATCTCTCCAGACATATCGCAAAACACGAGGTCAAACTCGGATGGCCGAAACGCATTACCTGTCATTCTTTCCGGCATTATGTAGAGTGTTTTTAAATGGTGAGTCTTTGGGAAAACAGCGAAAAACTAAGGGATTTCTCAACTGGACAACAAAAACACTCACCATTTTATCCTGTTTCGCATATGGATTATTTAACAACTGTAGAAATGTCTAAAAGATGGAATATTTCCTCAAGAAGAATCGGTGTTTTGTGTACAGAGGGAAGAATTGAAGGAGCGATAAAGAAGGGTAAGATGTGGCTGATTCCATCCGATGCAGTGAAACCAGTAGATGGTAGATTTAAAGTAAATAAGGTAGAAGCATGATCAGCATCTGTGGTGAACTGCAACTACAACAAGAGATTACAAGTGAAAGAAGGTATGGGAATTGATGGAGCTTATTGATAATGTCAATAAAACTTTAAAGGATGATTTGGCGGTTAGCATTCAGAAGGATAGCAAGGCTGCTTAAGATGCTCGATTTTGATTTCTTTGAGTTGTTGGATAGTGTGACTATTGCAAGGGCACGAAAACATATGCTTTTGAAAGAATGAAAACCTATTATTATCCAGAGTTGGATAAAGCGAAGTCTGTGAATAGACTTATTACGAATATGAGCGGCAATAGTCCTGAGTTTAAAAAGGTTTATGAAGAAGAGTTTAGAGCATTGACTAAGATAGGAAATGATTTTCGTATAAGACATCATGAAACAAACAGAACGGATATAGTTGACGATAGGCAATATGATTATTTTTATAAACGCTGCTTGGCATTGATATCGGTTGCCATACTTTACCTGTAAAGGGGGAATATAATGAATAAAACAAATGCTGTTACAGAGCTTGGCGATATGCTGATTTACCAGAATGAAAAAAGCGATACTAAGGTAGATGTTTATTTTTTTGATAAAGATATCTGGATGAATCAGGCAGCTATTGCCCGGATGTATAACACCACACCACAGAATATAACCATGCATATCAAGAACATCTATGAGGATGGTGAACTGGACGAAGAGTCAACTTGTAAGGAATTCTTACAAGCTCAAACGGAAGGTACAAGGCAGATAAAGAGAAATAAAAAGCATTATAATTTCCGTATGATCTTGGCAATTGGATACAGGGTTCGTTCTAATGTGGGTATTCACTTTAGAAATTGGGCTTCCGGAATATTGGAAGAAGAATTTATTCTGTGCAGAGGTGATATTATATCCCCGGCAGGTAAGTATTTAGGAAAGGAAACTATTCAGAGCCATACAAATCCGTTTCCTTATTTCCTACAATAGTGATAAAAGTGGTTTACATTTCCATTAAGGGTTTTTAACAAAATATTAAGTTTTGTTAAGTTTGCTGAAATCTATTTGAAACTTTTCTTTCTTGTGGTATATCTATTAAGAGAGGAAGATGAAAAAGTATTCTTCTGACAAGATACAATAGAAAATATCGAGGAAAATAGAATGGTTTTCAGCAGTTTTGCGTTTATTATATATTTTTTGCCGCTGTTTTTATTTTTTTATTTTTTTGTGCCCTCTTTTTGTGAAAATGCGGTAATTTTGATTGGTAGCCTGATCTTTTATTATTATGGAGTGAAGGACAATCCGGAATATCTTTTACTAATGATATTGTCTGTGGTGGTCAATTATGTGGTTGCCCGTATGATGGCACAGTCTCGCCAAAAGGGTGTTCGTAAGGGATGGCTGATTACCGGATTATGCTATAATTTTGGCTGTTTGTTTATCTTTAAATATCTGGATTTTTTGCTGGAGAATTTTAATCTGGTCAGCAGGCAGCTGGGGAAGGAAATGCAGTTTGAATTGACCGATCTGGTACTCCCCATTGGGATCAGCTTCTATACCTTTCAAATCAGCTCCTATCTGATCGACGTATATCGAAAGAAGGTCAGGGTAGAGACCTCTCTGCTGAATTTGGGAACCTATCTCTGTATGTTTCCTCAGTTGATTGCAGGACCCATTGTTACCTACTCTCAGGTACAGAAGCAGCTTGCCAATCGGAAGGCAACCTGGAGTAACATAGAAGAAGGAATGAGAGAGTTTACCCTTGGTCTGGCTTCCAAGGTATTGCTTGCCAATCGGGTAGGGGGACTTTGGAATCAGGTGGTGACGATTGGGTTTGAAAGTATTTCGACCCCTTTGGCCTGGTTGGGAATTGTGGCATACAGCTTTCAGATTTACTTCGATTTTTACGGATATTCCTTGATGGCCAAGGGCTTGGGTCGGATTATGGGCTTTACCTTTCCGGATAACTTCCGGCAGCCATATATGTCTAAAACTATGAGTGAATTCTGGCGTCGCTGGCACATCACTCTGGGGAGCTGGTTCAGGGAGTATGTCTACATTCCGTTGGGGGGAAACAGGAAACACACCTACCGTAATCTGTTGATTGTCTGGCTGCTGACCGGACTGTGGCATGGTGCAAGCTGGAATTTTCTGCTGTGGGGACTTATCTGTTTTGTACTCATCGCCCTGGAAAAAGCCGGGCTGGGGAAAATAATGGAGCGCTTTCCTTTATTGGGACATGGCTATATGTTAGTTGTCATCCCTCTCTTCTGGCTGGTTTTTGCGGTTACTGATCTGGGACAACTGGGGCTTTATTTTACTCGCCTGTTTCCCTTTTTAGAGGATAAGTCACAGGCCGTCTTTGCAGGAGATTTTATCAAGTATATTCGGATATATGCCCCGCCGCTTTTCGCTTCACTGCTATTTTGTATTCCTTTTCCGGGAAAGCTATACAGGAAGACAAAGGCCACCTTTCTGATGACCTTATTTCTGGTTATTTTATTCTGGCTGTGTATGTACAATCTGTATCAGGGACTGGATAATCCCTTTTTGTACTATCAGTTTTAAGCGGGGAGTGGAGCATGGTAAAAACAAAAAAAAGACAGTGGTCCTATGTGATCATGCTGGGAATAAGCATCACCTTGTTTATTCTGGGCTGGAAGCTGGACTTTATTCATTTAGAACCGCCTGCAGCCGGTACAGAGGCAGAATTCAGAGATGGCTATCGGGAGCTTAGCAGACTGGACTGGTTAAAAGAATTATTTCACTTACCGGATTCTGCTCCTGACAGCCCAATAGTGAATGAGTCACAGATGCGGCAGGAAGCACAGGAGGAACAGGCTGAGGCAAACGGGGAAGAAGAATTTACCGAGGAAAATATGGCAAATGTGTCAGATAATATGACTGAAGTGTCAGAGAGCGCTGAGCTCATGGATACATCAGAAGCTAATGAAGCTAAAGGAGCAAAGGAGCCCTTCCAGGCGGATACCGCTTACTTTGACGATGCTTTGTTCATTGGCGACTCCCGAACGGTAGGTTTATCCGAATACGGGAATCTTGGGCAGGCAGAGGTTCTGGCAAATTCAGGGATGAGTGTCTATAAAATCAAGGAAGCCAGCTTTCCGCTGAAAAATGGTGAGAAGGTAAAGCTGGAAGAGCTGCTTGCAGACCGGAAGTTTGGAAAAATTTATGTGATGCTGGGGATCAATGAGCTGGGCTACGATTTTGACCAGACCGTTAAAAAGTATCAGGAGGTGGTGAAGCTGCTTCAGGATACCCAGCCTGAGGCGATTATTTTCCTGCAGGCCAATCTGCATATTTCCAAAGAAAAATCGGACACCTCCCCTTATTATAATAATGAAAATATTAATCGTTTTAATCAGGCGGTAAGTGAAATGGCTGACGGGGAGAGCATTTTTTATCTGGATGTAAATCCTCTGTTTGATGATGCACAGGGCTGTCTGGCTTCGGAATATACTACAGATCATACGCATATTCTGGGCAAATATTACAGTACCTGGGTAGAGTGGCTTCTGACCCAGGCCAGGTAAAGGGTGATCCTCTGTTAGAGGTGTCAGAAATCGATAGATTTTTATTGATTAAAAAAATTCAGGAGAAAAACGGTGCCTAATATCAATCTACTGATTAAGCCGGCCTCCGGGCTGTGCAATATGCGCTGCAGCTATTGCTTTTATCATGATGAAGCCTTGAACCGCCAAACAGCCTCCTACGGAATGATGGAGGAAGATACTTTGGAGGCGGTCATTCAGAAGGCCATTGCCTTTTCAGATACGGACTGTACCATTGCCTATCAGGGAGGAGAGCCTACCTTAAGAGGTCTGGATTTTTTTCGGCGATCCATCCAACTGCAAAATAAGCATAATACGAGAAAAATACGAATCCATAATGCGATCCAGACCAATGGCCTTCTTCTGGATGATGACTGGGCCGAATTCCTCCATGATAATCATTTTCTGGTGGGGATATCTCTGGATGGAATACAGTTTACCCATGACCGACTGCGAACAGACCAGGCAGGAAGGGGAACCTTTCAGCGGGTGATGGAGGCTGTCGGCCTGTTGAAAAAGCATAAGGTGGAGTTTAATATTCTGACGGTAGTGAACGCCCTGACGGCAAAGAAAATCAGCCGGATTTATTCCTTCTATCGGGAGCAGGGCTTTGATTATCTACAGTTTATTCCCTGCCTGAATCCTCTGGAGGGGGGAGGGGAGCAGTATGAATATACTCTTACGCCAAAGGCCTTTGGTCATTTTTTAAATACCCTGTTTGATTTGTGGTATCAGGAGCTGCTGGAAGGAAGAAGGGTTCATATTCAGCTTTTTGAGGAATACATTCGTATGCTTTACGGGCAGATGCCAAAAGTGTGCGGAATGCTTGGAGTTTGCTCCTGCCAGAATGTGGTGGAGGCAGACGGGGAGGTATATCCCTGTGATTTTTATGTTCTGGATCAGTACAAGCTGGGAAAGCTGACGGAAAAGTCCATGGAGGATATCCAAAACAAGCGGAAGGAAATCCGTTTCATTGAGCAATCTCTGCCTGTGCCGGAGGAATGCAGAGAGTGCAGGTATTATCCGCTGTGCAGAGGCGGGTGCCGCCGTTATCGCCAGCCGGTGCATTGCTTCTGCGAATCCTACAAAGCCTTTTTTGACTATTGCCTTAAGCGATTGGAAAAGGCAGCAGTGATGTATGCCGAAGCCCTAAATTAATTGGGGAAGCAGCTGCCGGGGAAAACAAATATTGAAATAAGGCTACCGCAATCCCACTGGCGTTAGACGGTGGGTTAAGGTAGTTAAATAGTGACGAGTAAGTAAAAGAAGGATCGGTACAAAGCTCCTGCGAAGGAGCATTGCGCCGATCTTTTTTTCCTGCAAGCAGGATGTTCATTTCATTGAACCTTTGCAGGGCTCTGAATAGTTACAAAAATAAAAGGAATAAGACAGAATAAACGGATAAAATCACCACAAAAAAAATATAAAGAAGGAAAAAGGGGGCGAATGTGACAAAAAATAAAAAAAATCCATACAACATTTATGAAAAACGACCTATTCCATACAACTTTTTAATAAAAATAAATAACTTGTGTTGTATATAGAGGTTTCTCATGCTATATTTGCCTTACCAGCAGGGAGGAACAGGAAAAAGAAGAGGTTATTAAAGGAATAAGAAAAACGGAGGTTGAAGAAGGCTTGCTTCTGAAACCCGGATTAAATGCTGCATCAGGCAGCGGAAAGAGAGGAAAAAATGAAAAAGAGATTTTTAAGCAGTGTTTTGGCTCTGGTTATGGTAATAGTTTTGCTGGCAGGCTGCGGAGGTTCAAAAACGACAAGCTGGACGGTTACCTGTCCCTGGGCTCCCTCCGGTGTGGCAGCCATGGTCAGCCAGAAGGCGGCCTCCCTGTCCACTGAATACTCTGACAGCATTATTCTGGTAGCAGATGCAATTAAAGGCGATGCAGCAACCGTGAATACCTGGGTAGCGGACACTAAGGCAGGAGACCCCGAATTGGTATTTGCAGGAGAAGGCCTGTTTGCCATTACCTCTATTTTGGATCCGGCAAAATTACAGTTTACCTATGATGACTTTGTCTTTGTAGAAAACCTGTATTCTTCCGTATTCGTCATGTCCGCAGATGCTTCCCTAGGCATTAAGAGCATTGACGATTTGAAGGCTTACCTGGAAACGGTTGAGGAGGTGAGTGTAGCAACCAACGGAGCTACCGGCTCAGAGGCATTTCTGGCGGCCTCACTTCTGGGCGCTATGGGCTATGGGAATAAATTGAAGCTCACCCCTTACAGCTCGGCAGCAGAGGCAGCACAGGCAGTGGTAAGGGGGGAGACCAATCTGGCCGTATCCCATCAGTCACAGATTCTGGAATCCTATCAGCAAAATGGAGTTACCATTGTATGTGCATTCGATGAATCCGACATTACAGAGGGTGTATTTGCAGGTATAGAAGGAGTTGGTAAGTATGGATATCCTTATTTCCGTAATCGCTGCTTCGTGCTTGCCCGCTCCGGTACCGAAGCGAAGGTGGTAGAGGAACTGAAAGCGTTGTATGATGACATTCTGTCGGATGAAGAGATGAAGACCTGGCTGGTGGACACCATGATGCTGGAGGTGGATACCATGACTGAAGCTGATGTACAGGCTCATATTCAGAATGTACAGAATATTGTAAACGAATATTATGATTTGGTCGTACAGTAAAATCCTTTTGGGGATGGGCAGCCCGGATGGGAGGCTCATCCCCTTTGTAGAGAGAGGGAAGCTGTGCACAGGTGTATGAGCAAGAAAGGAGTGACAGATCAATGAAAGAAAAAATAACCTGGCTGGATCGATTGGATGCCGGAAGGGATACCCTGGGAAAGAGGTTGGCAGCCAAAGAAATCCAGCTTCCCACAGAACTGATTGCAGGAGGCTTCTTTTTCCTTTTGGCTATCGTGATTTATATCATTATGCCTAATCAGGTAGCTGTTGCGGATTCGGATGTGGTAAACGGAAGAGCATTTCCCACCCTGCTTGTAGGTCTGATGCTGGTTTTCAGTCTGGTTCTGCTGGTGCAGGAATGGATTAAAGTAAAAGTAAAAAAGCAGCCTCTGACAACGAAGAAGATAAATCTCCTGGTGGAGATAAAGGCTCTGGCTATTCTGGGGATTTTGCTTATTACCTATTTCCTCTGCCGCATAACCAATCTGTTTGTCATTGGCGCCTGCTTCTGCTGCCTGGGCTTTCTGGTGTATTTCAGGTGCCGTAAGGTAAGCTACTATGTAATCACTCTGACGATGGCCGTATTAATCTGGGCGGCCTTTCGATTCGGACTGAATGTCAGCTTTTAGGAAAGGAGGAAAAGAATATGCTGGAATTTATCGGACCGGCGCTGGAGCACCTGTTTACCCTGGAAAACTTTTTATGGATGAATCTGGGAATTTTCATTGGCTCTGTTTTTGCGGCGATTCCCGGACTTACGGTTATCCTGTGTGTGATTCTGTTTTTGCCCTTTACCTATAAAATGACGGCAATTCCCGGCATGATGTTTCTTTTGGGCATCTACTGTGCAGGTGGCTATGGGGGAAGTGTATCTGCAATCCTGATCAACACTCCGGGTACTCCCCATGCTGCCACAACCATGATGGACGGGCATCCGCTGTCCAAAAGGGGAAGAACAAAGGCCGCTTTAAGGATTGCTTTGTATGCTTCTGCTTTTGGAGGAGTCTTTTCTGCTCTAATGCTGCTGTTTTTAGGGCCACAGGTGGCACAGGTGGCAGCCCGGCTGGGTACGGCAGAATACTTTATGGTATGCCTTTTTGGATTGACCATTATTGCGGGAGTATCAGGAAAAAGCATGATTAAGGGGATCATTTCTGCCTGTATAGGATTGCTGATTTCATGCATTGGAGCAGATCCCCTGACCAGCTACGACCGATTTACCTTTGGTATATCCCGGCTTTATTTAGGGCTGGATCTGGCAATCTGCCTGATTGGACTGTTTGCCCTGGTAGAAATTTTAAGTAAGGCAGAAAAGAAACCGGGGCCTTTGGTTCTGGATACGGAAAAGATGAACGATAAGGGGGAGATTACCAAAGAGGAGTATAAGAGGATGCTCCGGCCTACGCTCATTTCCTCACTGCTGGGAGTGATGGTGGGAATTATCCCCGGTACGGGAGCCTCAGAGGCTTCCTGGCTGGCCTATGATCGGGCCAGAGCAATGTCCAGGCATAAGGAGGAATTTGGCAAGGGCTCTGTGGAGGGTATTGCAGCAGCAGAGGCAGCCAACAATGCGGTGACCGGAGCAACCCTGATTCCGCTGCTGACCATGGGCATTCCGGGAGACGGTACTGTGGCCATCATGCTGTCTGCCCTGATGATTAATGGACTGAATCCGGGACTGAGCTTGTTTACCACTCAGGGAGACATTATGTATGCCATTATGATTGGCCTGGTATTTGTCAATCTGTTTATGCTGCTGCAGGGGCAGTTTTTAACGAAGCTGTTTGCTAAGGTGGTTTCTATTCCCCAGGAAATCCTGACACCGATTATCGTAATTTTCTGCTTTGCAGGAGCCTATTCCGTAAATAAGAACTATTTTGATGTGGGAGTGGCATTGCTTTTTGCCATAGCTGCATGGTTTTTGCGAAAGCTGGATATGCCGCCGGTTCCTATCTTATTGGGGATGGTGCTGGGAAATATGACCGAAACCAATTTTAGAAGGGCATTACTATTGTCCAATGGTAATCCTGCGGTTTTTGTCAGCAGTATTTATTGCATTATTTTCCTGGCATTAACCGTTTTTGCAATAGCTGCTCTGGTGCGCAGTAAGATGAAGGAAGCAAAAACAGATAAAAGGGGAGAAGAGTAAAGTAAAGGAGAGAGTTCTATGGCATATAATATTATTTTTTATTTTACGGATCAACAGAGGGCGGATACCTGTGGCTGCTACGGGCAGCCTCTGAATGTAACCCCAACACTGGACAGGCTGGCTAAAGAGGGTGTAAAATTTGAATATGCCTTTTCACCGCAGCCGGTGTGTGGTCCCTGTCGGGCATTATTCCAGACCGGGAAATACCCTACCGAAACCGGCTGCTTTCGCAACAATATCATGCTCCCCACCGGGATAAAAACGTTGGCCAACTATATTGAAGAAGCAGGATACGAAACGGCATACATCGGTAAGTGGCATCTGGCCAGCGATGGAGAACTGGAGAAGCCTCCGGTAATTGATCACACGGTTACGGCTGTTCCCCGGGAACTCAGAGGCGGCTATAGCGGATTTTGGCGGGCTGCGGATGTACTGGAATTCACCTCTCATGGCTATGACGGTTATGTCTTTGACGAGAATAATGAGAGGATTGACTTTACTGGCTACCGGGCGGACTGCATTACCGATCTGGCTCTGGATTTTTTTGACCAGAGAGATGAGAAGAAACCCTTTTTTATGACCATTTCCCATATTGAACCCCACCATCAGAATGACCATAACCACTATGAGGGGCCTGAAGGCTCTAAGGAACGGTTTAGGGATTACATTCTGCCGGAGGATTTAAAGGTGCTGAGGGGAGATGCAGACAGGGAATATCCCGATTATCTGGGAGCCTGTGCCAGCCTGGATGAGAATCTGGGCAGGCTGATTGAAAGGCTGAAGGAAAAGGGGCTGTATGAGAATACCATCATTATTTTCGGCGCAGATCATGGTTCTCATTTCAGAACCAGAAATCAGGACAGTCATCTGCTGGGCTATGATGATTATAAGCGGAGCTGCCATGATGCGGCTTTAAGGGTGCCCCTGGTCATTGCGGGAGGACCCTACAAAGGTGGTATTACCGTAAAAGAATTGGTCAGCATGGAGAGTCTGCCCAAGACGATTCTGGCCATGGCCGGTGTGGAGGTGGGAGCTGCCATGATTGGTGAGAACCTCCTTGACGTAGTGCAGAAGAAAAATCCGGAAAGGCCCAATGAGGTATTTGCACAGATTTCAGAAAGTCGTGTGGGAAGATGTATTCGTACACCGGAATATACTTATTCTGTGTATGCGCCTAAGGTTCATGGAGGAGTGGCAGCGGCAGCGAAGGAGTATGCGGATGATTTCCTTTACGATATGACAAAGGACCCTTATCAGCTGACGAATGTGGTGTCCGATCCTGCTTACGCAGAAATAAAAGAAGACTTGCGCAGTCGGCTGCTGAATTGGATTGAACAGGCAGAGGGAAGCAGACCCATAATCCATGATTGAGGGGATAGGAGCTGCACCTTCTTTGGTGTATGGTTACCTGGCCGTATGCGTATCAAAATAGAAGTAAGGAGTTTGGGATGGAAGAAAGGGTGAGCAATTCAGGGAGGAAAACGCAAAAAGTATATCTTTGGATGAGAACCTATATTGATGAAAATAAGTTTGCAAACAGTGGAAAGCTTCCTTCGGAAAACGTTCTGAGCATACGTTTGTCGGTCAGTCGGGAAACGGTTCGGTTAGCCTTTAAGCGGCTGGAAGAGGAAGGACTGATTCGCCGGGTAAAGGGCAGCGGAACGTTTATTAATAAAGAAGTGGCTCTGACTAAGGAGTTGGGAGGAAGTGGCGGAAAGATTAAAGTGGGCTTGATTTTGCAGGGACAGGATACTGCAGCCAATTCTTCTCTGATTGAGGGGATACGAGGTGTAGTCTCTGAGGACGAGGTGGACCTGAGAATCTTTCTTACGGACAATAAGTTCGTCAATGAGCGGCGCTGCCTCCAGACGATAATTCATCAGGACTTCCAAGGCTTTATTGTAGATGGGGTGAAGGCCAGTATGCTGAATCAGAACCTGGACTGCTATGAGCAGATTTATCAGAAAAAGATTCCTGTAATCTTTTATAACAATTACTACAAAAACCTGAAATATCCTCATGTTACGGTAAATGACAGACAGTGTGCCAATCGCCTGATGGCTCTTTTAATTAAAGCAGGGCACAGACGGATCGCAGGGATTTTCAATTATGATAATTACCAGAGCATAGAGAAATTTCAAGGTATGACTGCGGCTATGCGGCGTTATGATGTGGAATTCCAGGATGACTATATTAAATGGTATATTTCTGATGAGAGTCATGAATCCCGTTTTGAACGTTCTGTGGAAAAGTTTCTTAAGAACCTGCCCCAGTGTACTGCCATAGTTTGCTGCAATGTAATGATTTATCGGCTGGTACAGCAGATTGTAGAAGGGATGGGAAAAAGCATTCCCGAGGACTATTCTGTGGTCTGCTTCGATTATTCCGGGGATGATTGGAGAGAAAAAGGGATTACCTGCTCCATACATCAGGGAAATCAGATTGGACAAGAGGTAGCGACCCGATTGCTGAAGATGATTAAAAACAGGGAATGGAAGGAGGAAAAATATTCCTGCGTACTGTCACCACAGATTTTTGTGGGAAATTCAATCGGACAGGCCCGGCACAAAGTATTCTGTCAGAGCTAAGGAAGGAAAAGCTGCGTAGCAGCGGTTTTGCGAATGGGTTCTGAATGGCTGCAGCATTAAAAAAATCTGATGCTTGTATCTTGCGCAGTCGGCTGCTTATATGCTAAGATGTGCATAACAGGCTGCATTCGTTGCATCTCCACAGGGGATTATGCTTTAACCGCATAATCCTTTCCGGTGGAGATGTTTTGTTATCCATATTTGGAGAGCAAAGCTGAAGGAAGATCAGCTTTGCAGAAAGGGAGGAAAAGATGACCGCTTTAAGCACACTCTGTTACATCCAGCGAGAGGGAAAATATCTGATGCTGCATCGGACAGTAAAGAAGAACGATGTGAATAAGGATAAGTGGATCGGAGTAGGGGGACACTTTGAGGCAGACGAATGCCCGGAGGAGTGTCTGGAGAGAGAAGTTAAGGAGGAAACCGGCTACACCCTGACCTCCTATCGCTATCGCGGCCTGGTAACCTTTGTATCAGGAAACGGAGTGACGGAATATATGTCCCTGTTTACCGCAGACGGTGTTGAAGGGGAACCCATTGCCTGCAGTGAAGGGGTGTTGGAATGGGTGGAAATCGACCGGATTGAAGAACTGAATATCTGGGAAGGTGATAAGATTTTTTTTCGGCTGCTAAAAGAACGGCAGGACTTTTTTTCTCTGAAGCTGGTTTATGACAAGGCAGACAGATTGGTGGAGGTTAAGCTGGATGGAAAGGCTTACCCATGGAAGGCTTCGGGGGAGTAGGATAACCCCATTATTCGACGGAGGAGAAGGCGTATTTATCCAGTAAACAAAGGAGGCCGATTTGGATAAGGAAACGAAGCAACAGTTTTTTTTGACCGGACTTTTGGCGGCAGCAGCAGTTATACTGTTTTTGGCAGTGTTTGTTTTTGTTGGCTTTTTACAGAGTGAAAAAATTATGCAGGCAGCAGAGCAGGTTCAGGAATATCGCCGCCATTATGGGCTGGTAACCGATTCCTTTGAGGATGTTTTCTGGAAATCGGTTTATGAGGAGGCAAGGGTCTATGGAGAGAAGAGCGGAGTATATCTGGAATGGATAGGAAAAGACCTGGCTGTGGATTATGGAAAGACAGAGCTTTTGCAGCTCGCCATCGATACAGCAGTAGATGGGATTCTTCTGGAGGGAGATGACAGTGAGCAAATCAGGAGGCTGATTGAACAGGCAGAAAACCAGGGGATACCGGTGGTAACCGTTTTTTCCGACAGCTATGAAAGCAAGAGAAGCAGCTTTGTGGGATTGAGCAGCTACCATTTGGGCAGGGAGTATGGGCGGCAGATTATCAGAGTAGCTACCAGAGACATGAAGGAAATATTGATTCTGATGGACACCAGGCTGCAGGGAAGCGGCCAAAGCATTGTGTTCAATGGAATAAAGGAAACCCTGGAGAACGAAGGAAACCACCTTACGCTGGAGGTAAAAACCCTGGCAGTCAGTGAGGATACTGCTTTTAGTGGGGAAGAGACCATTCGACAGTTCCTGTCCCGGAGTGTCCAGGGACAGGTGAGACCGCCGGATATGATTATTTGCTTAAGTGAAAAAAATACCATGAGAACCTATCAGGCGATCGTGGATTATAATCTGGTGGGGCAGGTCGGCCTTTTGGGATACTATGTCACTGATGATATTTTAGATGGAATTGAACGGAAGGTTATTCAGGCCACTATAGCGGTAGATACGCAGAAGATGGGAATAAAGGGGATAGAGGCACTGGAGGAATATCTGGATACCGGCCACGTCAATGAATACATTACCATCGATGTGGATGTGGTAACCATAAATAATATAGAGGAGTACATACAGAATGGGGAGGAAGCAGAAGAATAGGATAATCAACATCAGTATCCAGAATAAGCTGCTAATGCTGTTTTTGGGAACGACCGCCATTATTTTTCTGGTCAATCTTTATGTGTATACACATATTAACGGTATGATTTCCCGAATCTATTCCATTTACGAAAGCAATCTCCAGTTAAATGAGATGCAGAGCTCTCTGGCGAATATCCATAAGAATGTGGAAGTATTTCTGGATACGGAGGATACTCAGGCTCTCGAGGCCTATCTGCGCTATGTGCAGGATTATCGAAATCGGTTGGAAAAGCTGAATAATCGTATTTGGGGGGAAGAGGAGCTGATTGCGGAAAAGAATATCTGCAAGCTGTCGGAAAAATATCTGGACTCTGCGGAAAATGCTATTGCAGCCAAGCGGGGGAGAAATGTGGTAAAGTACAGGGAAAGCTATGAGCGTGCCTCACAGCTTATGGAATTTATCAATTCCCATTTTTACAGCCTTAACAATCAGAAGCTCCAGGACAATTCCAATAATTATACCCGGCTTTTTGATACCCTGAAATCCTCCGAGAGAACCAATATGGTGATTCTCAGTCTGATCAGTGTATTTACGATTATTCTGGTGCTGTTTCTGACTAAGGGAATCACAAGACCGCTAAAGCGCCTGGCTCAAACGGCGGGAGAGGTGGCGAAGGGGAACCTGGAGGTAGAAATCAGGCAGGTACAGTCAGCCGATGAAATCGGTGTGCTGACGGCTGCCTTTGCCCGAATGGTAAAGAGCCTGAAGGAGTATATTGAGCAGGTGAAAAGAAGCATGGAGCAGGAAAGCTCTATGAAGGAAAGGCAGTTGATTATGGAGGCCAGCCTGAAGGACGCCCAGCTTAAATATCTGCAGGCACAGATCAATCCCCATTTCCTCTTTAACACATTAAACGCAGGAGCACAGCTTGCTATGATGGAGGATGCCGGAAAGACCTATAATTATATTCAGAATGTAGCAGATTTTTACCGCTATAATGTAAAGAAAAATAATGATGTGGTCACACTGTACGAGGAAATCGAACTGGTGGACAATTATATTTATATTATTAATGTTCGCTTTTCAGGAGAAATC
This sequence comes from Lachnospiraceae bacterium, assembly GCA_004558185.1. Classification (GTDB taxonomy): domain Bacteria; phylum Bacillota; class Clostridia; order Lachnospirales; family Lachnospiraceae; genus SFDP01. The sequence goes on from SFDP01000004.1 coordinate 20,575, forward strand.
AATTTTGAAAAGAAGGTTGAAAAGGGGCTGGTGCAGGTACAGGTCCCCAGCATGATTCTGCAGCCATTGGTGGAAAACTCCATCAATCATGGAATCAGAAATATTGACTGGCCAAATCGAATCGAGCTGTCCGTTTATCGTGAGGACGAGGGAATAGGCATTCGAGTGTGGGACAACGGTATCGGCATGAGCCGGGAGGAAATCGGAAGAGTGTTGAAAAAGAAGCCGCCGGAAACAGAAGAAGGTACAGCCGGACAGGAGAGAAGCGGTGGTGTAGGCCTGGATAATGTCATCAGCCGACTGCAGGTCTTTTTTGACAAAGAGGATATTGTGGAGATTACCAGTGATGGGGAAAACAAAGGAACAGCCATAACCATACATATCCCGGTATAAGGGGAGGAAGAAATGTACAGAATTATGCTGGCAGATGACGAGGGAATCGTCATTGATGCGCTGAAATTTATTATTGAAAAGAGCTTTGGAAATACCTGCGTGGTGGAATATGCCAAAACAGGAAGAAGCGTGATTGAACTGGCAGAGAGCTTCAGACCTGATATTGCCATTATGGATATCCAGATGCCGGGAATTAATGGAATAGAAGCCATTAAGGAAATTCAGAAGAATAATTCCAATATTATTTTTCTTGTGCTGACGGCTCACGATCGCTTTGATTATGCCAGAGAGGCTATCAGCCTGGGAGTAATGGAATATGTGAACAAGCCCATCAACAGAGATAAGATTGTGGATATCATCAGCAGAGCCATGCACATTATCGATACGAACAGGGCGAAAAGAAGAACCGACCTATCCAATAAGGAGAAGCTGGAAACGGTGATTCCCTTTATTGAAAGCGGATTTATTTATGCCGTTTTATTCCAGGAGAATTATGCGCAGGAGGCGGCCGACTTCCGCCGTCTGTTCGATATAGAGGAAGACAGCGGATATATGATGGTCATTGAGTGCGGTGATCTGAAGGAAGAGGGAAAGCTGGAGAATGCAATTGGGGTAGGAGTGAGAATCCACAGCCATTATTCCCGTCTGAAGGAGATCGTGAAGGAATTTTTTAAGGGAATCGTGGGTCCCATGATGGCCAACACGGTGATCGTTTTTGTTCCCTGTGAGGAAACAGGAGAGGAAGAGTATGACGGCAGGATAGAGATTATTGAAAATGCCCGTAAAATGGTGAGAAAGCTGAACCGGGTATTGGATGCCTCCTTTCGGGTAGGTATAGGATCGGTAAAAAAGCTGGAGCAGGTGGGGGATTCCTATACGGAGGCCATCAACGCCTTTCATTATACGACAGGCAGCGTTGCCCATGCCAGGGATTTTCCCATGGGCTGCGGCTATGAAGATAATTATCCGGTGGACACGGAACAGAGGCTCTTTTCCTGCCTGGAGGCGGGAGAGGTAAATGGTGCGGTAGCAGAGGCGGGAAGATTCTACGACTGGATGGTTGGAAACTACGCAAAGGAGATCATGGATATAAAGCTGAAGGCACTGGAGTTCGTACTGTTTGCAGAAAAAATCGGCTATGAAAGCGGAGGAACGACTTATCGGTTTACTGCCAGACACGACTATCTTCCCTCTCTGCTGGAATTTACCAATTATGATGAGCTAAGGGGCTGGTTTTTGGGAAAGATCCGGGAGGCGGCAAAGACTGTCCGGGGAAACAGGGAAGGTACTCACAGGCGTTGTGTGGAGCAGGCTATTGAGTATATACGGGAGAGATACCATAAGAGTATAACCCTGGATGAGGTTTCCCGTCAGGTGAATGTCAGTCCGTATTATTTCAGTAAGCTGTTTAAGGAGGAGACAGGCGAGAATTTCATTGATTATCTTACCTCTATGCGTATGGATAAGGCTAAGGAGCTGCTGATGAAGACGGACAAAAGTATGAAAGAGATCTGTGGTCAGGTGGGGTATCAGGATCCCAATTATTTCAGCAGAGCCTTCAAAAAGAATGTAGGGATAACCCCTACCGAATACAAGGAGGGAAAAAGCCTGTGATGAAAAAGAAAAGCGCACCGGGCAGAAAAACAGTTTTCTATGTCTTACTCTTTCTTTTGCTTTTCGTCTGTGGCTGTGGCGGAAGCGAGACAACAGCAAGGGAGGAAAGCAGGGAAAAGGAAGAGCGCAGCCTGCAAATCGGTATGATCTTCGATAATTTTATTATGGAGCGGTGGCAGAGGGATCGGGACGTGTTTGTTTCTGCAGCCAGTGAACTGGGGGCGCAGGTAAATGTACAGAATGCCAACGGCAGTGTGGAAGAGCAGATTGCACTGGTGGAATATTTTATAGAAAAGAAGGTAGATGTGCTGGTCATAGTTCCTATTGAGGCAGAGCCTCTGCTTGCGGCTGTTCGAAAAGCAAGAGAGGAGGGAATCAGGATAATAGCCTACGACCGTCCTATCACCGGAGCCCAGGTGGATCTGTACATTTCCTTTGACAACCATAAGGTAGGGCGCTTAATGGGGGAGGAAATGGCAGAACGGCTTAAGGAACAGGATAGAGTAGTGATGATCTGCGGACCGGTCACCGACCATAATGTGAGCGAGGTGGAAGCCGGATTTCGGGAAATTATGGAGGAAAGCAATATCCTGATCGAGGATATTTATTATGTACCTCAGTGGAAGGGAGAGTATGCAGGAGCATATGTACGGCAGAATGAGGAGCTGATGCAGAAGGTTCAGGGGATAATGTGCGGCAATGACAACCTGGCGGGGCAGGCGATAGCGGCTCTTTCCGAACAAAGACTGGCAGGAGAGATCTGTGTGGTTGCTCAGGATGCTGATTTGGCTGCCTGTCAGAGGATCGTGGAAAATACACAGACAATGACGGTATATAAGCCGGTGGAAAAGCTGGCTGCCCGTGCAGCTCAGGCAGCAGTAGCCCTGGCGGAGGGGAACCTGCAGGAGGGTTTAGTCTATGAGGATGAAACGGGAAGGAGAACTCCCTATATCTGTCTGGAGCCTGTTAAAGTCAACCTTTCCAATATGGAAGAGATAATTGAAGGCGGTTTTCATCTGAGAGAGGATGTTTATTTGAATCGCCCGGATCTATTGGAGTAGGAGTCCTGTCTTTTTTGACAGGACTTTTTTGCTGCAAAAAAGTGAAGGATAAAAAAATGCTATCCCGGAGGAAGAAAAGAAAAAAGGTCATAAAAATGTGAAGAAGCTCACAAACATATGAAGCCCAATGTATGGTACTCTGAGAGCGTAACAAAAGAGTATTCTTTTAGATTCTTTAAGGGAGGAAAACAATGAAGAAAAAAATCTTAAGCTTGATGCTGACGGCAGCAATGCTGGCAGGAGTGCTTACAGGCTGCGGAAGCAGTAATCAGGGAAGCACGACCACATCCGCAGGAGGCGGAACAGACACACAGACAGCAGCAGAGGAAGCTGCCGGGGATGCAAAAGACGGTATTCAGGTAGGCATCGTTCTTCCTACCAAAGATGAGCCCAGATGGCTGCAGGATCAGGCACAGTTTGAAAAGATTCTTGGTGACGCAGGCTTTACCAACCAGGTATTGTTCAGCCAGGGTTCTTCTGCAACAGAGAAAACAAACGTGGAAACGCTGATTTCACAGGGAATCTCCGTACTGATCATCTGTGCGCAGGACGGCTCGGCAGCGGCAGCAGCAGTGGAAGAAGCAAAGACGGCAGGCGTTACCGTAATTGCCTATGACCGACTGATTACCGGAACAGATGCGGTAGACTACTATGTAACCTTTGACAGTGTTGCAGTAGGTGAAGCACAGGGACAATATCTGATCGATAATGTGCCTGAGGGAAGCGGTATTCCGCTGTACCTGTATGCCGGCGCAGCAACAGACAACAATGCCTTCCTGTTCTTCGAAGGTGCATGGAAGGTGCTTCAGCCCAAGGTTGCAGATGGCACCTTTGTCATTGCCAACTCCTCTGAGGCTACAGCTTTACAGGATAAGGCAGAGCTGACCCGTGATGAGCAGGCTAAGATCATTGGACAGGTTACTACTGACTGGGATTTCAATGTGGCAAAATCCAAGGCTGAGGCTCACCTTACCGCAGCAGGAGCAGACTTAAAGGGTGATGTACTGGTACTTGCTCCCAATGACGGAACCGCACGTTCCATCGCAGACGTATTCGCAACTGATAAGGATATCACCAGCTACAGCATCACCGGACAGGACTCTGAGAAGGCTTCCGTACAGTATGTAATTGATGGAAAACAGTCCATGACCGTATTTAAGGATACCCGTACCCTGGCAGCGGATTCCGTTAAAATGGCAGTTTCCGTATTAAAAGGAGAGACTCCTGTAACGGATACAACCTACAATAATGAAGCTAAGGATGTACCTGCAAAACAGACCGATATTATCGTAGTAACCAAGGATAATGTTAAGGCAGCTTTGATCGACTCAGGCTACTATGAGGCATCAGAGTTCACCGGGTTAGAATAGGAGAGTGAAGGAAAAGGCCGGCTTGAACAGGTACAAAAGCCGGCCTTTTGTATGAAAGAAAATCATGAACCGGGAAAGGAGAAGGGCATGAGTGATTATATATTGGAGATGCAGCAGATCACCAAGGAATTTCCTGGCGTAAAAGCCTTGGACAATGTGAATTTTCAGGTAAGAAGAGGGGAGATCCATTGTCTGATCGGGGAAAATGGGGCGGGGAAATCGACACTGATGAAGGTGCTGTCCGGAGTTTACCCTTATGGCAGCTACACAGGAAATATTGTTTATAACGGAAAGGTGCAGCAGTTTAAATCGATAGCGGACAGCGAGGGAGAAGGAATAGCCATTATCTATCAGGAGCTTGCCCTTGTGCCGGAACTGAGTATTTATGAGAATATCTTCTTTGGCCATGAAATCATGAAGGGGAGAACCATTGATTGGAATGAAACGATCGTAAGGGCCAAGGAGTCATTGGAGAAGGTGAGATTGCACGTAGACCCCTCGATGAAGGTGAAAAATCTGGGGGTAGGAAATCAGCAGCTTGTGGAAATTGCGAAAGCATTGAGCAAGAATGTAAAGCTGCTGATTCTGGATGAGCCTACGGCTTCTCTTAATGAAGACGACAGTGAGAATCTATTGAAGCTGATCAAGGAGCTGAAAGAGCAGGGTGTTACCTGTATTATGATTTCCCATCGCTTAAAAGAAATTATTGAGATTGCAGATACCATTACCGTACTGCGAGACGGTTCAACCGTCTGCTCCATGGATGCACACAAGGAGAAGGTTACCGAAGCAGATATTATCAGACATATGGTGGGCAGAGAAATTGAGGACATTTATCCGAAGCGGAAGAAAAGAGAGTTTGGAGAAACCTGCCTGGAGATAAAAAACTGGACTGTAGAGGATCCGGTGAAGGGTAAGGAAATTCTGCATGACATCAATATTAATGTAAAAAAGGGAGAAATTGTAGGTATTCAGGGATTAATGGGAGCTGGCCGAACGGAATTCGCCATGAGTCTGTTTGGCAATCCTACAGGTTATAAGATTACCGCAGGAGAGGTTTTTCTGGAAGGAAAGAAGGTGAGCTTCAAGCGGCCCAAGGATGCCATAAAAAAGGGGATAGCCTATGTTTCGGAGGATCGAAAGGGAAACGGACTGGTACTGATCCAGGATATTAAATACAATATCAGTATTGCCAATCTGGAAGAGCTGCAGGAGGGAATTTCCCTTAATGAAAATGAAGAAATCAATATCGCCAACAGCTTTAAAAATTCCATCAATATTAAGGCGCCTTCCATTATGCAGAAGGTGGTGAATCTGAGTGGAGGAAATCAGCAGAAGGTACAGCTTGCCAAATGGATGTTTGTTAAGCCCAAGGTATTGATTCTGGATGAGCCTACCCGGGGAATTGATGTGGGAGCTAAATATGAGATATATACGCTGATGAATAAGCTGGTAGAGGAAGGGATGAGTATTATCATGATCTCCTCTGAGCTGCCGGAGGTATTGGGAATGAGCGACAGGCTCTACGTCATGTCGGCAGGAAAAATTGCCGGAGAGCTTACGGCAGAGGAAGCAGATGAAAATAAGGTTATGGCCATGGCAGTAAGATCATAGGGCAGAAGGGAGCAATATGGAGAAAACAATACAGAACAAAGGCCCCAGGGAGGGGCTGGGAAAAGAAATCGCAGGCCTGATCAAGGCTAATATCAGAGATTACATGATGTATATCGCTTTGGTAGTGATCATGCTGTTTTTTACCTGGAGAACAGGCGGCAGCTTTATTCAGGCAAGAAACCTTTCCAACTTAATTAATCAGGCAGGCTATGTGGCAGTGCTGGCTATTGGAATGACCCTGATTTTGATTTTAAAGCATATTGATCTTTCGGTAGGCTATGTGGCCGGCTTTTGCGGAGCAGTGGCGGCTATCCTGATGACCCAGTCAGGAGTGAATGAGTGGGTGGCGATTATTGTGGTATTGGCAGTGGGCTTACTGATTGGTCTGTATCAGGGCTTACTGGTTACCAGAGTGGGGGTTCCGGCCTTTGTAACCACATTGGCAGGAATGTTCATGTTCAGAGGTCTTCTTAACCTGACCCTGCAAAAGACAGGAACCATTATCGTACCTAATGAAAAATTCAATGCGCTTTCCAATGGATTTATTCCCGATATACCCGGACTGGACAGCGAGTTTCATGTGTTGACGCTGTTGATCGGCATTGCGGCAGTGGTGCTGATGATCGCCTCTCAGGTTAAGGCCAGAAAAAATAAGCTGAAATATAATTTCGAGGTAACCTCTGCTCCGGTATTCGTTTTTGGTCTTATTTTTGTATCTGCCGTTATTATGTCCATTATCTGGGTACTGGCCAGCTATAGCGGACTTCCCTGGACAGCCGTTATTGTGGGAGTCGTTCTTCTCGTCTATAACCATATGCTGAACAGAACCAGACTGGGCAGATATATTTATGGTATTGGAGGAAATGATCAGGCAGCAGAGCTGTCCGGTATCGATGTAAAAAAGGTCACTCTGTTTGCATTCTGTTCCATGAGCCTTCTGGCAGCCTTGGCAGGTATTCTGTATACAGCACGTCTGCAGTCGGCTACTCCTACCGCAGGAAATGGCTTTGAATTGGATGCTATTGCCTCCTCTTACATCGGCGGCACGGCGGTCAGCGGAGGAATCGGTAAGGTAACAAACGCCATTATCGGAGCCTTCGTGATCATGTCTCTGACTAACGGAATGAACCTGATGGGTGTGGATGTTTCCTATCAGTATATTGTAAAGGGAATTATCTTTATTATTGCAGTAGCCTTCGACGTAAGAACACGTTCCAAGGCGCGCTAGTGCAGAGCAATCGTTTAGAAAAGGGCGTTCTCCTGCCGGGAGCGCTCTTTTTTCATGCTCACGGCGGCACGCCGGTCCTCTTTTGGATAAAAAGAAAAGCTGCGCAGCAGCGGTTTTGCGAAGAGGTTATGAATAGTTACAATTATTAAAAATAAGACGAATTATAAGTCAATTATATAATAAAGAATAAAATGAAAAATAATTTAAACTTTTTTCAAAAAGATGATTGACAAATACCAGGGCGTATGGTAACATACAATTAACAACAAACCTCACTAATCACAGAGGCCACACAAGAGAAATCCTGAGAAGTAATTGGAGTATAATCAATGACGAGAAAGTTGATTAACAATCGAATGAACAGGTACGAATGGGCGGAGTGATTAGCACCATAAAAGGAGGATTGGAGGTATAATCCAATGGGACCAATCGACAGTTAATCTCAATACGAGAGTGGTAATGCACAGCAGTTCCTGACAAGAAAGACCTTTTAATTGCATTTATGCAAAGCGGCCAGTGAACAACATCTCGAAAGCAAAGAAATTTGCGATAAGGCATATATGCCGGGACAATTGAGATAAGGAAGAACATGGCAGGGCAAGAAGGTATATAGTAGCTGGTACTCGTATTGAATATTTACCACAATAATTTAAAAAGCAGGATTAGTGTAAAGAAACTTTTCCCGCAAAGCAATATTTTAAATTATAAAATAACCAAAAATCTATATGAATCTTTCTAAGCAAATTTATATTTGTGAGTCGGGAATAAAAATAAACCTTGATTATAGATTCAAAGTAGTCTAAAAAGGGTAAGAGCAGGACAAGGATTTGGGCATAATATCCGTATATGGCTCTTACAGAAAGAGGAACAACCGTTGAATACAGAGGTTAAGTAGGACAGCCGCTATCGGTAATAAGCAGATAGTGGCTGTCCTACTTTTTATTTCGTTACGAAAATTTTAAAATACCTATTGACACGATGGGTTAATAGGTGTAATATCATGGCAACCCTTATGGTTGATAGGTAATTAGAACGGAAGAATAGTTACCACTTACAGATGATGATAATTAAGGAGGAAGGTAGAGGATGAGCAGAAGGAATTATCGATTTGAAACTTTGCAGTTACACGTGGGACAGGAAAAGCCGGATCCGGCAACTGACGCCAGGGCAGTTCCCATTTATGCAACTACGTCTTATGTATTTAAGGACTCTGCCCAGGCAGCGGGGAGATTTGCCCTGACGGAAGAAGGAAATATTTACACCCGTTTAATGAACCCTACTTCGGATGTGTTTGAACAGCGTGTGGCAGCGCTGGAGGGTGGTGCGGCAGCGCTGGCAGCGGCTTCCGGTTCGGCGGCCATCACTTATGCAATTCAGAATATTGCCCTGGCCGGTGATCACATCGTATCCTGTAAGAATCTGTATGGTGGAACCTACAACCTGTTTGCCAATACCCTGAGAGAGCAGGGAATAACCACTACCTTTGTGGATCCGGAGAATGAGGAGGAGATCCGAGGGGCTATTCAGGAGAATACCAGGCTGATCTATGCAGAGACATTAGGGAATCCCAATAGCGATATTACAGATTTGGAAATGCTGTCTGCTATTGCCCATGCGGCAGGTATTCCTCTGATCGTGGATAATACCTTTGCCACCCCCTATCTGCTTCGCCCCATTGAGCATGGAGCAGATATTGTGGTTCATTCTGCGACCAAATTTATGGGCGGCCACGGAACGGTAATGGGCGGAATAATCGTGGATTCAGGTAAGTTCGACTGGGCAGCAAACGATAAATTTCCGGGACTGTCCAAGCCTAATCCCTCCTACCATGGTGTGGTGTTTACTCAGGCCTGCGGTAATCTGGCCTATATCTTAAAGCTCAGGACAACATTGATGCGGGATCAGGGAGCAACCATTTCTCCCTTTAACTCCTTCCTGCTTTTGCAGGGTCTGGAAACACTTTCACTGCGCTTGGACAGACACGTGGAAAATGCACTGAAGGTCGTGGAGTTTCTGAATAAGCATCCACAGGTAGAGAAGGTAAATCATCCTTCCCTGGCTGGCGGAAAACAGAAGGAGCTGTATCAACGCTATTTTCCGAAGGGGGCAGGCTCTATTTTCACCTTTGAAATTAAAGGGGATCAGGAAACAGCAAAACGCTTTACCGAAAGTCTGGAGCTGTTTTCCCTGCTGGCCAATGTGGCAGACGTGAAGTCCCTGGTTATTCATCCGGCCAGCACCACTCATTCTCAGATGAATGAAGAGGAGCTGGCAGCCTGTGGAATCAGACCCAATACCGTAAGATTATCGATAGGAACTGAGCATATTGAAGATATTCTGGAAGATTTACAGGCCGGCTTTGAAGCAGTAAAATAAGCCCTTTCAGATTCAGGAAAAATGAATAAACTATATCCAAAACAGACGGCAAGGCTGCTAAAGCAGCAGAAATGGAGGAAGCTATGGCGAAGATTTATACATCAGCAGATCAGTTAATTGGACATACTCCCTTATTGGAGCTAACACATATCGAAAAGGAGTTTAATCTGGAAGCAAGAATTCTGGCAAAGCTGGAATACTTTAATCCGGCAGGTTCCGTAAAGGACAGAATAGCTAAGGCAATGCTGGATGCTGCTGAGGCTGCAGGAAAATTGAAGGAAGGAACCGTAATCATTGAGCCTACATCAGGAAATACCGGGATTGGGCTGGCTTCTGTAGCCGCAGCAAGGGGCTATCGGATCATTATCGTAATGCCGGATACCATGTCCGTAGAAAGAAGACAATTGATGAAGGCATATGGTGCCGAGCTGGTACTGTCGGAAGGGGCAAAGGGAATGAAGGGAGCGATCGCAAAGGCACAGGAGCTGGCCGAATCCATTCCTGACAGCTTTATTCCCAGTCAGTTCGATAACGGAGCCAATCCTAAGGCGCATTTTTCGACTACAGGACCGGAAATCTATCAGGATACCGATGGAGCAGTGGATATCTTTGTAGCGGGTGTGGGTACCGGCGGAACCATTACCGGAGTAGGACAGTATTTAAAAAGTAAAAAGAAGGAGATAAAGGTAGTAGCGGTAGAGCCGGAAGATTCCCCTGTATTGTCAGGAGGGAAACCGGGAGCACATAAAATTCAGGGAATTGGTGCAGGCTTCGTCCCCTCCATTCTGGATACGGGAATTTATGACGAAATCGTTAAGGTGGCCAATGAGGATGCCTTTGCCTATGGTAAATTAATCGGTCATAAGGAAGGTGTGCTGGTAGGTATATCTTCCGGTGCGGCACTGTGGGCAGCAGTTGAACAGGCTAAAAAGCCGGAAAATAAGGGAAAGACAATAGTGGTGCTTTTACCGGATACCGGAGACAGATATCTGTCTACCCCCTTATTTGCAGAGTAATCAGAAAATAATGACAGAGAGCACGTTTTTAGGCAGATTGGGATCTCCCAATTTGCCTATGTGTGCGAAAGGAGAAAAGGATTATGTTGATTTCCACTAGAGGAAGATATGCACTTCGCGTGATGATTGATTTGGCAGAACATACCGGGGATGTTTATGTGCCGCTGAAGGATATTGCCCAAAGGCAGGATATTTCCCGAAAGTACCTGGAAAGTATTATGACGGTGCTGTCCAAAAATGATATGGTGGAAGGGCTCCATGGAAAAGGCGGAGGTTATCGTTTGGTTAAAGAGCCGGAGGATTATCGTGTAGGGGATATTCTTCGTCTTATGGAAAATTCTCTGGCACCGGTTTCCTGCCTGGGAGAGGATGCCGATCCCTGTGAACGGGCAGCGGAATGTAAGACCCTTCCAATGTGGACTAAGCTCTTTCATCTCATTAACGATTATTTTGACCATATAACGGTGGCTGACCTTGCGGATTGTGAATCGGCAGACAATTATGTGATTTAGTATAGCGAAAATAAGTTGCGGATACATTGATGGAGAATGTCTTCGTTGAATCGGAGAGGAGAGAAAGTGGTCGGTTTAGGTACAATCATCAATACGGCAGCGGTTAGTGAAGGCGGAAGGGGACAATCGATTCTTGGAAGGATTTGTGAATGTTTCCCTGATTATTTGTGTCGGTGCCATGGCTATTGTGGGAGCGATTAAGGATGGGATGACAGGTGATTACTCTCTGCTTGCTGTGAAAGCCCTGTTGGATTTGATCATCGTTATGGTTTTGCCTCCACCTATGGTAAGGGGGCTGTTAATAAAACAGGGGATGATTGACATCCCCTATAAAATCATCTCCAGACCCACCTTCTGAGGCTTCAGGCCACAGGATTGATAGAATCTCATGGCAGACTTATTCAGGCTCCACACATTCAGAGTAATGTTGTAGAAGCCTTTTTCTTTTGCATAGGCTGCCACATAATCATACATCTTTCGGCCGATATGTTGTCCTCGGCAGCTTTCCAGCACACAAATATCATCGATGTACAGGGTTTTAATGGGGGTAAGAACCGGATCATGCTCATGCTGCTGATGCAGACAGAAGGCATGGGCAAGCACCTGGCCATGCTCATCTACGGCAACAAAGATTGGGCGGTCGGGGTCAGAAAGGATGGCCTCCAACTGCGTTTCATCATACTTTCCCTTTCCATAGGAAAAGATATCCGGTCGACCCTGATGGTGAACCAGATTCACCTGTAAAAGAAGAGTTCTCAGCCCGGGAATATCCTGCTTCTGGGCAGGTCGAATCTGTATAATAACTCCCATCACACTAATCTCCATTCCGAAGCGTTTAAGCTCCTGTGCTACAGCAGGTGTACCTTCCTTTTTTCACACAGCTCTACGGTTTCAGCCGGCCACAGAGAGGACTGTACCTCACCGATATGAGCCTTTCTCAGGAAAAACATACAGATTCGGGACTGACCGATACCTCCGCCGATGGTATAGGGAAGCTCTCTGTCCAGGATGGCCTTCTGAAAGGGAAGCTGGGCTCTGTCCATACAGCCGGCCTTTTCAAGCTGCTCTTTAAGGCTGTTCTCATCTACCCGTATCCCCATGGAGGAAAGCTCAAGGGCAATGTCCAGAACAGGATAGTAAACAACAATATCGGCGTTCAGCGCCCAATCGTCATAGTCGGGAGCACGGCCGTCATGAGGCTTGCCGTTCGCCAGCTTATCTCCGATCTGCATAATACATACAGCTCCCTTGGCCTTGGCAATATAATACTCTCTCTCCTTGGGAGTATTGTCAGGGAACATCTCCTCCAGCTCAGAGGTGGTAATAAAGTAAATATCATGAGGAAGAATCTCCTCGATATAATCATAACGGATTGCCATATATTTCTCAGTTTTACGAAGTACCTTGTATACGGTTCGTACAACAGACTGGAGAGTTTCCAGGGTACGTTCCTCTTTGGTAATGATTTTTTCCCAGTCCCACTGATCCACATAAATAGAATGAATATTGTCGGTGTCCTCATCGCGGCGAATAGCGCTCATATCTGTATACAGCCCTTCTCCTACCTGAAAATCATATTTTTTCAGGGCATAGCGCTTCCATTTAGCCAGAGAGTGCACGATCTCAGCCTCATAGTCGTTCATTTCCTTAATGCCAAAGGTTACCGGCCGTTCCACACCGTTCAGGTTGTCATTCAGACCGGAAGCAGGGTCTACAAACAGAGGGGCAGACACACGAAGAAGATTAAGCCGCTCTGCCAGCAGATTCTGAAAAAAATCTTTTACCGTTTTAATGCCCACCTGCGTATCGTGCAGATCCAGGGCGGATTCGTAGTTGTCAGGAATTCTTGTCGCCATTTTTATCCTCCATTCAGTAATATCACTTAATCCTATTTATCATAGAACAGAATTTTCTCACAGTCAATGGCAGATTGCAGCCGGATGCAGGATTTTTCCATGAGACAGACAGGGAATGCTGCGCCGCCGGATAAAGACGGCAGAATGGAGATGATTATGGAGGAGAACAATAGAATGCCGCCAGGATCCTTAGAGAGCTCTATGAGTCTGTGGCGAGGGGCAGGAGGAATTCTAAAGAATCAGAGCCTTTGACCGATATAATAGACAAAAGGAGCAGGAGGATAGAGGAATGAAGGTGGCAAAGAACCAGGCTTTTTTCATTGGAGCTCAGACGAATGAACAGGCAAAGGCAGATGAAACAAAGAGATCGAAAAAGAACAACGTATTCGCTGGAAGTATGAATGAAGACTTACTTCCCGACGGTATTCTGGAAAAGAAGAAAGAGGCACAGAAGAAAGCTATGCAGGTCGTAGGCGATGCCTGGAAGGGTGATCGTAAGATTGATGAAGATTTGCAGCAAAGAAGAGACCTGATCAATGCTTTGGAGGAAGAAAATAAAGAGCTTTTGGCTGAGGTCAGTGGAATCAGTCGGAGACAGGAAGAGCTGAAGCAGCAGTATGGGATCACGGAGGACAGCAAAGAACAGCAGGATTTAGAGCTGCTTCTTCGGGAAAAGAAGATGCTTGAGCCTGGTTCAAAGGAAAAGCTGACCGAGGAAGAGCTTCAGTATGTACAAAAACTCAAGGCAGAGGGACTTACAGAGTACCAGAAGCGTCAAATAGAGCTGGACAGCGAAAAGAGCCACTATCAAAGCATTATAGACAAGAATAAGGATAGAATAATTGAAGAAAATGCGATTATTCGTGGAGTGAAGCTGGAAAGATTAAAGAGAGATCCCATGGTAAAGGCTCAGAAGGAGGCAGAGGAAATTAAAGAGGCGGCTACCGATGAAATAATGGGTATGCTGATTGAGGCTGCCAGGGATCATATTGATGAAAAGAGTGAGGAAGCTCAGGAAAAAGCCGATAAGCTGGAAGAACAGCAGGAAAAAATGGAAGAATTCATTGAGGCGCAGAAAGAAAAAAGGGAGGAAACAGATAAACTTCTGGAGAAAATGCCGGTGGAAGAGATGGTTGAGCTGGACCAGCTAAAGGATGAGGTAAAGCAGGAGGTGCAGAAGATCGTCAACGACATGAAGCTGGTGGTTGAGGATATTAAAGGCGCTATGGTAGATAAAACCCTGTAAGCTCAGAACTGATCAATGCCTATATCGGATATGACTTGCTTTGGCAGGAGATTGCTTGTGATTCTCCTGCCGCTTTTTTATGCGCAAGAAAGATGTTGACAAAGGGGCTATCTATTTTCCCGACAGCCCCTTTTAGATAAAATTTACTCATCCGTTTTCCCATACGGAGCAGATTCTTCCGCTACCATCATATAGGTTGGCTCAAATTCATAAATGACTGATTTTTCTTCAGCTTTGAACTCTGCAATTCCAAGTCCGAAGTATTTTTCAAAGAACGCTTTCATTTTTTCAATGACACCTTGCTTCTTCTTGGCTCTGCCACCACCACCGAAGCGTGATACAGGAGGCATTAGCTTGTCAATCTCTGTTCCAGTCGTTTTCAATGCTCCATCACGGAACACATTGGCAACAAACTTTCTGGTTTCTTCCGGCTTCAACTTTTCACTTGTGATGATTTCAGTCAAGTCGGCTTCTTCCTGTTCCAGAACAAATCTACGCCAGTCGGTAGTAACCTTTGTGTCAACATTGACATGGCTGATAAACGCCTCGATAAGCTCTTTCTTGCTACGGAGCTGCATACTCGCATCAACCGCTTTGCGGATAGAAGCAAGAATTTCTTTATCTTCGCAGTTGCCCTCGTGGTATCTCTCAACCAACATCAATATGTAGTCGATATTGATTTCCACTTGCTTGATAAGCTCGATTTCAAATTCTATATCGTCCGTAATATCTTCCTTTTCAGCATCGCCTTTTTTGCGGTACTTATCATAGAGGTCAAGATAGATGCTCTGATAATTCTGCAAATCCCTTGAGGCGATGCTGTCCATTTCTTCAAACTGGTCAAAGGACGAAAGAATATTTCTCATGCTGAGGATAGTACCAAACAGTCTGATAAAATCTTTCTCTGCCTGTTCTCCAACAATCTGAGTACCGAGAGGATATTCTGTTTCCAATTTTTCAAGCAAATCAACATAGCCAGGATGATACTTGCCGTTGTTATCCTCGTAGCCGTTCCAGTAATCATTGAAGCTCTTTAGAAGCACAATGCCGCTTGCGTTCTTATCGCCAAAGAGGGCGATTGCATCGTCTGTGGCTTTCTGCAAATCACGGAAGCAGACAATGTTGCCGTAGGTTTTAACGGAGTTCAGAATTCGGTTGGTTCTGGAATAGGCTTGAATCAGTCCGTGCATTTTCAGATTTTTGTCCACCCATAAGGTGTTGAGCGTTGTGGCATCGAAGCCTGTGAGGAACATATTCACAACAATCAGCAAATCCACTTCACGGTCCTTCACTCGCATAGACAAATCCTTGTAATAGTTCTGGAACTTATCCGAGGAAGTATCAAAGTTTGTGTTGAACGCAGCATTGTAATCCCCAATTGCACTGTCAAGAAAATCACGAGAAGTCTGGTCAAGGGCATCGGTATCGAAGCCTTCTTCTTGCAAAACATCTTCGGGGTCTTCCTCATTTGCGGCATAGCTGAAAATCGTGGCAATCGTAAACTGACGGTGGCTCTCTGCAATCTGTCTCTGGAACTCCTTGTAATACTTCATTGCCGTAGGAATGGAGCTGACAGCGAACATGGCATTAAAGCCTGCCATGCGTTTGCCCTTCAAGGAGTAGAAGCTGTTGCGTTTGGTTTTCTGGTCGAAATGCTCCAGAGTGTACTTGACGATTTCTCGAATACGCTCCGGCGCACCCATAGCCTTTTCAATATCAATGGCAGAAACATTCTTGTCCTTGATGTCCTCCTTTTCCTTAACTGTGTTCACATAGTCGATGCGGAAAGGAAGAACATTGCCGTCATTGATTGCATCCACAATCGTGTAAGTGTGGAGCTGGTCGCCAAAGGTCTGCGGTGTGGTCAGCATTTCCATGTGCTTTCCTTTTCCGGCATTGACGGCAAAAATCGGTGTGCCTGTAAATCCGAACAGATGATATTTCTTGAACGCCTTTACGATTTTGGCGTGCATATCTCCGAACTGACTGCGGTGGCACTCGTCAAAGATGATAACGCAATGCTTGTTGAACATCTCATGTCCTTTGTTCTTGGTCACGAAGTTATCCAACTTCTGAATAGTCGTGATGATGATTTTATACTGGTGGTAGCCGCCTTTTTCGTCTCTGTCCTCAAGCTGTCTCTGCAATACTCTTGTAGAAGCGTTGCTGTTGGCAGAGCCTTTTTCAAAGCGGTCATATTCTTTCATGGTTTGATAGTCAAGGTCTTTTCTATCAACCACGAACAGAACCTTATCCACGTAAGGGAGTGCGGATGCAAGCTGTGCGGTCTTGAAAGAGGTCAGCGTTTTTCCGCTTCCCGTGGTATGCCAGATATAACCTCCTGCATCAATCGTCCCCATCTTCTTATAGTTGGTCGAAACCTCGATGCGGTTCAGAATACGCTCAGTTGCTGCAATCTGATATGGTCTCATAACCATCAGAATTTCTTCGGTTGTAAAAACACAATACTTGGTCAGTACGTTCAGAATAGTGTGCTTGGCAAGGAATGTTTTCGTAAAATCAATGAGATCTGCAATTACCTTATTGTTGCCATCTGCCCAGAAAGAAGTAAACTCAAAGCTGTTGCTTGTTTTCTTCGATTTCTGTTTTGCAGATCCGCCCATTTCCTTGATGTGGCTGTTTCGGGTGGTGTTGGAATAATACTTGGTATGCGTTCCATTGGAGATAATGAAAATCTGCACATACTCATACAAGCCGCTTGCCGCCCAAAAGCTATCTCGCTGATAGCGTTTGATCTGGTTAAAGGCTTCCCGGATGGCAACGCCACGGCGTTTCAGCTCCACATGGACAAGGGGCAGACCATTGACAAGAATGGTCACATCATAGCGTGTGTCGTGGTTGCCCTCGGTCTCCACATACTGGTTGATAACCTGCAAACAGTTATTGTGAATGTTCTTTTTGTTGATGAGCTGAATATTCTTGGAAGTTCCATCATCCCTGCGAAGAACCTTTACATGGTCAGTCTGGATGGTACGGGTCTTTTCAACGATACCCTCGTTAGCATTGGCAAGCGTTTCCGTGAAGAAACGCTGCCATTCACCATCGGAAAATGTAATGCCGTTCAGAAGCTCCAGCTGCTGTCTGAGGTTGGCAATCAGACCGGTTTCGTCATGGATGGTAAGATACGTATAACCCTGTTCGGTCAGCAGGCGGATAAATTCCTTTTCAAGAGCCGCTTCGCTCTGGAAACTGTCTGATCGTGCGCTTTCCGGCGTATATTCAGCCACGACGGTACTTTCATTGCTTGCGGCAATGATGTTGTAAGTGCTCATGCGACATCCTCCTTAGTTTTCTTACTGCTTTTTGAAAATCAGCAGTTTATTTCTATAATATTCATATTGCTTTGTTCGTGCTTCAATCTCTGCCGGAAGTCCAATGTTCAAGTCGTTGCATAGTCCGTCAAATTTATCGAGCAAGGCAACAATACGGTTTTGCTCTCCGATTGTAGGTACAGGAAGTTCAATTTTTCCAAGAGCTTCTCCGCTAACATGAGGAACTCCTGCACCACGTTTCATAGAGTTCAATGTGGCTTCGATATTCTTCAATACATAGTATAGATATTTCGCTGTTGTGAGACCCGCTTTTTCTTCATAACCGAAGCCGTCTGTTACAAAGATAGGTTGATTCCAGTAAGAAACAAAACCGGCAGATGCGCCACTTCTTGCTACCACGACAATCTCGCCATCATGGTTTGCTCTATCAATATAATAGGCTGGTTCTTGTCCTCCGAGAATAACCGGAATATCGCCCTCGCAGGTACTTTTCTTTGTGATATATTCTCCTCTGAATACATTCGCAATTTCGCTCAATGGTAAATAAATCACTCCGAAAACATATTGACAGAGTTTAATTAAGGCATCATACTTTGCTTGCTTGCTTGCTTGCTTGCTTGCTTGCTTGCTTGCTTGCTTGCTTGCTTGCTTGCTTAGCGATTATTTCGCCTGTTGCAGCATATGTCAAGAGGGCATCTCGATAAAATTCATATTGTTTTTCTCTTGCTTCAATCTCGGCAGGGAGACCGATGCTAAGGTCAGTACAGATAGCATCAAAATTATCCAACACATGAACCAAACGCTCTTGCACACTCAAAGGGGGTAGCGGAATAATAAAATCATTGAGCTGCTTCAAGTTCAAATTCGGCTGTGCAGAACCTTTAATATTTTTCTGCATATACTGCTTCATCAAATCAGACTGCAATAAATACATTACATACTTCGGAGAGTTTCCTTTTGCAAGTCTTATGATTGCAAGAGCTTGATTTGTATTCGCTGGTAAAATCTCTTTTGGAACCATTGCACATTTCCCGATGGTCGCTCCTGCAATAGTAACAAGAATGTCGTTTTCTTCCAGAATGGATCTTCTCAAAAATGTGGTATGGGTTTCTTCGTCCACATAAGACAATTTTTCTGGAACGATTCTTGCTCCGTCAAATGCTTCCGTTTTCACGAAAGATATGCCTGTTTTAGCGTAGCTTTTAGGTGTTGTTCCCTTAGTAATAACAGAGCATATATCACCCAAGCGAACTTTTTTGATTGTAGTATCAAAGGTAAGCAGGTTATCTCTGTAATACTCATACTGTTTCTTTCTCGCTGTAAGCTCCGTTGTAAGCTCCGTTGTAAGCTCCGTTGTAAGCTCCGCGAAATTGTCCAAAATTCGGACAATTTCACTCTGCACGGGCAGAGGGGGAACTGGAATCTTTATTCTTCCCATAACATTGCTCATTAGTTTAGGGTTTCCCATTCCGCTACTAACGTACTTTTTTGCTTCAGCCGAGAGAACAAAGTATAAAAATCGTGTAATCATCTCTGGGGTAGTCACGTTTATAAGACCACAGACATTCGTTATACTAAACTTGCCGTTTCGATAAAATACAAATCCTGCATTGGCACCATCCGTTGTCCAAGTCAGATACTCTCCGTCAAAATCGTATGTGGAAATATAGCCCAGTTCGCCATTATTTTCTGTTTGTGACGAATATACAGGGTAAATTCCTTGATTTTCCTTAATATAATCTTTTGACATTACATGTCCACGAGTAATAGTAGCTACATCACCAACAGTCTTAAATTCAACTCCATTGGGGCAGTATTCTTGAATCAGTTCGTCAAGTCTGCTCATTCTGTGTCACCGCCTTCCTCTATTTGGAGTGGATGCTGCATATAGAAGACCGCTTTCTGCCGTTCAATTTCCTGTTTCAGCTGCTCCTTGGTAGGCAGATACGTCAGATATTTCGACATAAACAGCCTGTCGTTATCATGCAGTACAGAATAACGGGCAATATCCTCGTCTGTTTCTGAACATAGTAAAATACCAATGGTCGGATTGTCTCCGGCAGTACGCTTCAGTTCGTCATACATACGGACATACATATCAATTTGTCCCACATCCTGATGGGTTATTTTGCCCATCTTCAAATCAACCAGTACATAACATTTTAGTTCAATATTATAGAAAACCAGGTCAATATAATAATCTTCCGTTTCTGTAACGATATGCTGTTGTCTTGCCACAAACGCAAATCCTCTTCCCATTTCCATAAGAAAGTCACGAATATGGGACAAAATGGCAGATTCCAAATCACTTTCCAGATAGCTGTCCTCGTTCTTAAATCCAAGGAACTCTGCAACAACAGGGCTTTTCACAAGCTCGAACTGTGTCTTGGAAATTTGAGCATTTTTCCGCTTCATTTCAGCGATAACGGCTTCCTTTTTCGGAGCCTGCAACAAGCGGTAATAATACTGTGTGCTGATATTGCGGTCAAGCATTCTCACATTCCAGTTTTCGTGAGCAGCTTCGCTCATGTACCAAACTCTGGCATCCTCGTCCGGCACTCGCAAAAGACTGCGAAAATGTGTCCAAGTCAGATTGTGAACGCATGAGTTCACAATTTCGATATCCGGAAAGCATTGATAAAATTTGCGAAAATACTGGAGATTTCTTTTAGAATAACTTTTTCCGTATTCCCTGGTCAGTTCTTCCGCCAGCGCATCCATCATGGCTGTGCCGTATTCGGCTCGCTGATTGCCGTTCTGCTCCTGTTCCACAATGCGTTTGCCCACATTCCAATAAGTCATTACCATTGCACGGCTTGTGGCATTGTATGCGCTCTCCATACCAGAGGAAATAATGCCCTTTACATCATCAATAACTGATTGGTAAATTGTCAGATCATTTGCCATAATCATACCTCGATTTCTGCGATAATCTTCGCAATTTCATCACGGAGAACCTGTTCACGTGCAACGATTTCCTCAATCTCGGCATTGAGCTTCACAATGTCTATTTTCTCTCTGGTGTCCTCTGCTTCAACATAGATGGATACAGAAAGATTGTAGTCATTTTCCGCAATTTCCTCATAGCTTGCCAAATGGGAGAAATGCGCTTCCTCCGCACGCTTGGCAAAAGTCTCCACAATTCTGTCCATGTTCGCCTGCGTTAGCTTATTATTATTCGTAACTTTAATGCACTCGCCCGTAGCATCAATGAACAGTGTCTTGTTGTCGGCTTTACCTTTCTTCAGAACCATAATGCAAGTAGCAATGGAAGTGCCGAAGAACAGATTGCTCGGCAACTGAATAATGCAGTCGATAAAGTTATTGTCAATCAGATATTTTCTGATTTTCTGTTCAGCACCGCCACGGTACATAATACCGGGGAAGCAGACGATAGCCGCCGTTCCGTCTGTTGCAAGCCAAGAAAGAGAGTGCATGATAAACGCAAGGTCAGCCTTGGACTTCGGTGCAAGAACGCCAGCCGGAGAGAAACGAGGGTCGTTAATCAGCAGAGGGTTATCATCGCCAGCCCATTTTATAGAATACGGAGGATTGGAAACGATCAGCTCAAACGGTTCGTCATCCCAATGCTGCGGTGCGGTCAGCGTGTCCTCACAAGCAATATCGAACTTATCAAAACCAACATCATGCAGGAACATATTGATACGGCAGAGGTTATATGTAGTGATATTGATTTCCTGTCCGTAAAAGCCGTTTCTGACAGCATCTTTGCCGAGAACTTTTTCGGCTTTCAGAAGCAGGGAGCCGGATCCACACGCAGGGTCATAGACCTTATTGATTTCTGTTTTTCCAACTGTACCAAGTCTGGTAAGCAGTTCAGAAACATCGGCAGGAGTAAAGAACTCACCGCCGGATTTACCTGCACCCGATGCATACATGGTCATCAGATATTCATAGGCATCACCAAAGGCATCAATGTCATGGTCTTTTACATCTCCAAGGTTCATATCGGCTACACCATGCAGAAGTTTTGCAAGGCGTTCGTTTCTCTTTGCAACGGTAGAACCAAGTTTGTTGCTATTCACATCAAAATCATCGAACAATCCAGCGAAGCTGCTTTCAGAGGAAGAACCTTTTGCAGATGCTTCGATATGGTTGAACACACGCTCCAAGGTCTCATTCAGATTTTCATCATTGTTTGCTCTGAGATTTACACTGCAGAACAGTTCAGACGGCAGAATGAAAAAGCCTTTTTCTTCAACCAGTCCCTCACGGGCTTCCTCTGCTTCATCGTCGGACATCTTTGCGTAATCAAAATCAGTATTACCGGAATCCTGCTCTCCAGCATTGATATAGTTGGTCAGATTTTCAGAGATATATCTGTAAAACATTGTGCCAAGGACATAGTTCTTGAAGTCCCAACCGTCCACGGCACCACGAAGCTCATCTGCGATTGCCCATATCGCACGGTGCAGCTCGTCACGCTCTTGTTCTTTCTTTGTATCAATCATGTTTTTCCTGCTCCTTTTTATCAGGTATAAATTCCAGAATATCGTCAACGCCACAATCGAGGGCATAGCAAATTCTTTCAATACTATCTAATGCCACATAGTTGTCACGCTTCAATCTGGTAATAATGTTTGCGCTAAAGCCGCCTTTTTCCATAAGTTCGGCGTTAGTCATGCCTTTATCAATGAGAAGATGGAACAGTTTCTTATAACTTACTGCCACTATTTCGCCCCCCCTTTTCGTTTTACTTATTATTATATCACGCAAACGTGAGAAAATCAATGAATGGTCAAGATATTCGAATTATATTCCATTCCATTCCATCCATTCCCGTCCTATCCAGTCCTACAACAGATAAGATAGAAATGGATCAGTATCACTATAATCAGTATTATTACATTGTGCTTTTGACAACTCTTGAATTGTCAAAAGCACAATTCAAGAACTTTCCAAATGGCAATTCTGCTCCGTTTTTCATTCCGGTACTTTACAAAACCGAACATATGTACTATAATAAAAGAACAAACGTTCCTGTATCTTTTTAAATTTTTGGTGTACATAGAAAGGAAAAGAAACGAATGGAGAAGATTATTGCTGCAAGCCATGGGGAGAAATTATCAGTCCATATTTTAGATGATACCAGAACTTTGCAGCAAAAGCTGGCCATCCTTTCCGATGCAGCCAAATATGATGTGGCCTGCACATCCAGTGGGGTGGACAGAAAGGGAAGTACAGGTGGAATGGGGAATTCCGTTGCATCGGGAATCTGCCATAGCTTCTCGGCAGACGGCAGGTGCATCAGTCTGCTGAAGATTCTGATGACCAACTGCTGCGTGTATGATTGCCGATACTGCCGAAACCGGGTCTCTAATGATATTGAACGGGCCATTTTCACACCGGAGGAGATTGCAGACCTGACGATGGAATTTTATCGAAGAAATTATATAGAAGGATTGTTTTTAAGCTCCGGCGTAATCGAAAGCCCTGATTATACGATGGAACTGCTTTATCGGACAATTTATCTGTTGAGAAATGTACATCATTTTTATGGCTATATTCATGTAAAGGGGATTCCTGGAGCCAGTCCGCACCTGATTCAGCAAATAGGTTATCTGGTAGATAGAATGAGTGTGAATCTGGAGCTTCCTACGGCTCAGTCGCTTAAGAAGCTGGCTCCCAACAAGCATCGCAGGACAATTTTAACGCCTATGCGGCAGATACAGGAAGGAATCAGGGAAAATAAGCAGGAGCTGGTGGTTTACCGCCATGCTCCGCACTTCGTCAGCGGCGGCCAGTCTACCCAGATGATTATCGGGGCTACACCGGAAAGTGATTATCAGATTATACAGGTGGCAGAAAGCCTTTATCAGAAGTTTCAGCTAAAGAGGGTTTTCTATTCTGCCTTTGTGAATGTCAATGAGGATAAACAGCTTCCGGCTCCGGCATCCGGGCCGCCGCTTTTACGGGAGCACAGGCTGTATCAGGCCGACTTTCTTCTGCGCTTTTATGGTTTTGAAGCGAAAGAGCTTCTTAGTGATAAGCGCCCTAACTTCAATGTCTTTTTAGATCCCAAGGCTGATTGGGCATTGCAGCATCTGGAGCTTTTTCCGGTAGAAATTAACCGGGCGCCTTACGAGCTGCTGCTGCGTATTCCGGGGATTGGAGTGAAAAGTGCAAGGAGAATCGTGGGAGTCAGAAAAAATGGTATGCTGACTTTTCAGCATTTGAAAAAAATTGGAGTGGTATTAAAAAGAGCACTATATTTCATTACCTGTAATGGAAAAATGATGTATCCTACTAAAATAGAAGAAGATTATATTACCCGTAATCTGTTAAATGTAAAGGAGCGCCTTCCCTTCGACCCCTCGGGGATTACTTACAGGCAGCTCAGCTTATTTGATGATAATGGAAAGGAAAATATTTGCTAAGAAGCATTAAAACGATTAGGAATGAGGAGAAGGTTGAAAGAATTAGATTCTTTCAACCCGGGATCCCGATTGATGCACAAAGTCCCTGTGATTAAATGCTGCTAAAGCAGCAGAATGAGAGGAAAAATGACAGAAACCATATTGCTGTGTGAGGAAAGTCCAGAGGGGATTTTTACCGGAGTGTATACAGCCTATGAATTAAAGCTGAGTCCGAATCATACCCATTTACAGCTTGGGGGAATAGATAACTATCAGCTTTTTGCCCGGTATAAGGAAGTGGCTGCAGATGCCGAAAAAGCATTTAAGGTAGAGAGAAGTCTGAGAAAGCGGCTGGGAGACGAAGCGATGGAGAGTGTTTGGTATGCCATGTCCAGCTGTGACTTAAGGAAAGGGGATGCGGTTTATCATACCATTGCCAGAGGGATGGCAGGTGCTTTTCGGGGACAACTGATGGACTATCTTCAAGACCCCTATGTGAATCTTACGGCAAAATTGCGCTTGAATGTGTGGCATGAGGCACATCGGTTTATGGGATTTGTACGATTTGCCCAGTTGGAGTCGGGAATTCTGTACAGCGAGATAGAGCCGAAGAATGATGTTCTTCCCTTTCTGGGCGAACATTTTTCAGATCGCCTTCCTCAAGAGAATTTTATGATCAGAGATAAGGGGAGAGAACTCTATTTGATCCATCGAGCTAATCAAGGCTATTTCCTTTTTAAAGACCCGAATGGTCAATGGGGTGGGCAGGCATCATCTCCTGTGCTTCACTATTCCCATAATGAAGAACAGATTCAGAAGCTGTTTCGCTGCTTCGTTGATTCCATCTCCATCAAAGAACGGGAAAATAAAAGCCTGCAGCGCCAAATGCTGCCTTTAAGATTCAGACCTAATATGGTAGAATTTGATTAATCATTCAGAACAGCAGAATCCTGTCAAGCAGCTTCTGCAAGGTCGCTTGCAGAGAAGCTGGTTGGCAGGATTCTATTGGCTGAATAGCCACAGCTGCTAAATCGGAAAGATTTAGCAGGCTGTTCTGAAGGAGGAAAGAAGAGAGTAAACAAGCAGCTTCTGCAAGCAAGCTTGCAGAGAAGCTGGTTGACAGGATTCTATTGGCTGAACTTTTGTAGGGGAGGGGACCATGTCGACTGCATTAATGGCATCCGCAAAACAAATACGAATATCGGTACGCAATCTGGTGGAATTTCTCCTTAGAAGCGGTGATTTGGACAACCGAAGGGGAGGAATATCGGAAAATGCAATGGCAGAGGGAGGAAGAATACACCGGATGATACAGCGGAGGATGGGCAGTGAATACCGTCCCGAGGTATCATTGAAGTTTTGTGAAAAGACAGAGGAATATGAGCTTTTGATAGAGGGGCGGGCGGATGGCATCATTATCCTGCCGGATCAAATAACCATCGATGAAATAAAAGGAACCTATCGTGATTTAGAACGGATTACAGAGCCTGAGCCGGTGCATCTGGCTCAGGCAAAATGCTATGCCTGTATGTACACCAGACTGCTGAGTGAAGCGACAGGAAAAGAGAAGCGGAATGCGAAGCTGCCGCAAACTCTGGATAACCTTAGTAAATCAGATACTATTCGTATTCGCATGACCTATTGCAATATAGATACGGAAGAAATTAAGTATTTTTTCGAAGAATACAATACAGAGGAACTGAATACATGGTTTGATGACTTGGTTAGTCAATACAAAAAGTGGGTTGACTATCAGGTAAGCTGGGAAAAAACACGCAATCAGTCCATTAAGGTAACTGAATTTCCCTATCCTTATCGAAAAGGGCAAAAGGAATTGGCAGCCAGTGTATATCGCACCATTTATCATGAAAAAAAGCTGTTTTTAGAGGCGCCTACAGGTGTGGGAAAGACGCTGTCAACCCTATTCCCGGCAATTAAGGCCATCGGACAGGGGATGGGGCTAAGACTGTTTTATCTGACGGCGAAGACCATTACCCGAACAGCCGCCAGACAGGCGATAGAGATACTTCAAAATAAAGGATTAAAATTCAAAACGGTTGTATTGACTGCTAAGGACAAAATTTGTTTTCAGGAGAAGGCGGAGTGCAATCCGGACAATTGTTCTTACGCCAACGGACATTTTGACCGAATTAATGAAGCTCTTTTTGCCCTGATTACAGGAGAGCAATCCTTCTCAAGAGAAATAATAGAGGAGTATGCGAAGGAATTTCAAGTGTGTCCCTTTGAGCTTGCACTGGACTGCAGCCTTTTTGCCGATGGGGTGATAGGGGACTATAATTATCTGTTCGATCCTCATGTCTGTCTTAAGCGTTTTTTTTCGGAGGGAGGAGACCGTAATAATCTTTTCCTTATTGATGAAGCGCATAATCTGGTAGAACGGGGAAGCAAGATGTATAGTGCAGACCTGGTTAAAGAGGATTTTCTTGCTTTGAAGAAGAGGGTCAGACCATTTTCACCCAAATTGGAACGGCTGCTGGAAAAATGTAATCGCAAACTGCTAAAGCTAAAACGAGAGACGGTAAACGTAAAGCAGTGGGAGGAGATAGAAGAATTTATTATAGCGCTGAACCGTCTGGCCAAGGGGCTTTCGGAATACCTGGAGAATTATAATGACACACCTGTCAGAGATAAGGTGTTGGAGTTTTATTTTACTGTTTCCCACTTTTTACTGATTTACGAGGGAATGAAGGATGACTATGTGGTATATACAGAATTGACTAAGGAGGACAATTTTATATTAAAGCTGTTTTGTGTCAATCCATCCAAGAAATTAAAGGCCTGCATGGATAAGGGAAGAAGCAGTATTTTGTTTTCGGCCACACTTCTGCCCATTCAGTATTATAAGAGGCTGCTGGGAGGGGAAGAGGAGGATTATGAGGTGTATGCGGAAAGCACCTTTGACCCTGAGAAATGTGGATTGTTTATTGCCAGTGATGTAACCAGTAAGTATTCACGAAGGGGGCAGACGGAATACTGCCGTATTGCAGCCTATATTCACCAGGTAATAAAGCAGAGACATGGGAATTACATGGTTTTCTTTCCCTCCTACAGTATGCTGGAAGAGATTTATCAAATCTATCAAGAACAGTTTAATCAGGATGGAGAGGTAGAATGTCTCCGGCAAACAGAATATATGAAGGAAGAAGAAAAAGAAAATTTTTTGAAACATTTTGAGGGGAATGAGCATCTAAATTTTCAGGAGAAAATTATGCTTTCCATAGAAACAGAAGAAAAAAGTCTCCTGGGCTTTTGCATTATGGGAGGAATATTCGGCGAAGGAATCGACCTGAAGCGGGATAGTCTGATTGGAGCCATACTGGTAGGAACGGGACTTCCGCAGATCTGTACAGAACGGGAAATACTGGCCGGGTATTTTGATGAAAAGGAAGACAATGGTTTTGCATATGCTTACCGGTATCCTGGAATGAATAAGGTTTTGCAGGCAGCGGGCCGGGTGATCCGCACCCATCAGGATTTGGGAATCATAGTTCTTTTGGATGAGCGTTTTCTTCAAAGCACCTATCTTCGTATGTTCCCCAGAGAGTGGAAAGCGTATCGTGTCGTTCAGGCTGAAACAATAGGGCATGAAATAGAAAAATTCTGGAATGAATGGTTGTAGAGAATGGGAAATTAAGTTATACTGAATCGAACGAGGCAGACAGAGCTTTTCTGTAGAGGAAGAACAGATGGTAATGTTTGGAACAACAGTACCTAAATTGGTCGAAAAATAAAATATGACACACAGTTTTTAGGTTATGACACACGTTTTATACACCTTAGACAGGTGAAAACCTGTGGATAACTATGTGGAAACGGTGGATTTCTCGAAAAAATGGTTTCGAAGAGTTATCCACATAGTAATCCACAGGCAAAGACAGAAATGTGGTGAAAAAAGAAAAAATACTACATCGGTCAACAAGACTTATGTAAACTAGGAGGTAGGATGATGTGGGCGTATGAAAGTGTATTTTATCAAATCTATCCATTGGGGTTTTGTGGGGCGCCTTTTGAAAACGATGGAGTGCTGAAACACCGTATTCTCAAGGTTCGGGAGTGGATTCCCCATATCAGGAAGCTGGGCTGTAATGCCATATATTTTTCGCCCCTGTTTGAGTCGGATACACACGGGTACAATACCAGAGACTACCGTAAGCTGGACTGCAGACTGGGTACGAATGAGGACTTTAAGGGAATTGTGGATAAATTACATCAGGAAGGGCTCCGGGTGGTACTGGATGGTGTGTTTAACCATGTGGGCCGGGGCTTCTTCGGTTTTCAGGATGTGCTGAAGAATAGAGAGACTTCTACATATAAGGAGTGGTTCCACATTGATTTTCACGGGAACTCTCCCTATCAGGACGGCTTATATTATGAAGGCTGGGAGGGCAATTACGATTTGGTCAAGCTGAATCTGCGCCATGAGCCGGTAGTTCGGTATCTCTTTGAAAGCATTGAGCTGTGGATAAGGGAGTTTGGCATCGATGGTCTGCGGCTGGATGTGGCCTATTGTCTGGATCATGATTTTGTCCGCAGGCTCCGTGCTTTCTGTGATTCACAAAAACAGGATTTTTTCCTGGTGGGGGAAATGCTGCATGGAGATTATAAGGTACTGGTGAATGATGAGATGCTCCATTCAGCTACCAACTATGAGTGCTACAAGGGACTCTATTCCAGCTTTAACAGCATGAATATGTTCGAAATCAATCATTCTCTTTTGCGCCAGTTCGGGCCGGAGAATTGGACCTTATATCGGGGAAAGCATTTACTTACCTTTGTGGATAATCATGATGTCAGCCGTATTGCAACGGTGCTGCAGAATAAGGAGCATCTGCCCTTGATTTATGCGCTTGCCTTTGGTATGCCGGGCATTCCCTGTATCTATTATGGAAGTGAATGGGGAGCCACCGGGGACAAGAGCCAGGGGGATCCTTCTCTTAGACTAAGCTATGAAGAGCCTGAGTGGAACGGGCTGACCGATTTTCTTGCCAGGCTGACAGAGGCAAAAAAGAAATCGGAGGCTTTAAACTATGGAGAGTTCCGCTCAGTGGTCTTAACCAATAAACAGTGTATTTTTGAAAGAAAAGCGCAGAATGAACGGGTTTTGGTAGCCATTAATGCAGATCAGGAGGAGTATACGGCTCATTTTGATGCCGGATGTGGTCGGGCTGTGGATCTGATCACCGGCAGGCCCCATGATTTTGGAGGCGGAAGCACCCTGCCCGGCTATAGTGCTTTTTTCTGGAAGTGTGAAAAATAGAAAAAGGTCTGTCAGCAATGGTGACAGACGGGCATGGGGATTAAGATGAGAATAAGCATAAAACGAGGAAGTAGAGACACAAAGGGTCTTGGGCTGCACAGCCATAGGGACCGAAGGAAAAACAGGAATCGAATAGGTGAGCAGACGATCAAACGAAAAAGTGCTCTTTTTCTGGCGCCCAGCTTCATCGGCGTTGCTCTGTTTTTTGTGCTGCCCTTTATCGTGGTAGGGTTCTATGCGGTAGTCAACAACCCTATTCAGCATGAGTTTGTTTTTTTGGATAATTTTATTAGTGTGTGGAATAATTCGGCCTTTCGTCTGGCGGCAGGAAATACCTTTAAGTTTTCCGTGGTTTCGGTGCCTTTGGTGGTAGTCCTGTCTATGATGATGGCCTTTGCGCTGGAGCAGGCGATTCCCTGGAAAAGTCGGTTCCGCAGCCTGCTTTTAAGTCCCATGATGGTACCTATTGCTTCTGTAGTCTTGATCTGGCAGGTGCTGTTCCATTATAATGGGGTAGTAAATGAGGTATTTACCTATTTGGGCAACGATAAAATCGATTGGTTCAAGTCGGACTATGCCCAGGTCATATTGGTGATTTTATTCGTCTGGAAAAACCTGGGCTACAATATGATTTTATTTATGGCGGCCATCAGCAATATTCCCAAAGAGATCATTGAGGTGGCACAGTTGGAGAGTGCAAAGGGCTGGCAGATTTTTTTCTCGATCAAGCTCAGGTACCTGTCCTCCACCATCCTGTTTGTGACAATACTGTCACTCATCAACTCCTTTAAGGTTTTTAGGGAAGTGTACTTGCTGACAGGGGACTATCCATATGACTCCCTGTATTTACTGCAGCATTTTATGAACAATACCTTTCGGTCGCTGGATTATCAGAAGCTGTCAGCGGCGGCCATTATTATGAGTCTGTTCATGGTTGTGATAATCGGAATCCTTTTCCTGACAGAAAATTACTTTGGAAGGGATATGGAAGATGCATAAAAAAAAGAAGTTGAAACTGTCCCTGCCAAAGGAGAAGCTGCAGAGGACAGGAAGCAGAATCAGAAAGCGGATAAACAGGAAGCTGTGGCTGGGCTTTTTGACGGCGTTTCTGGTAGTATTTACGATTATATTCGTCATTCCTATTGTATTTACGATCTGCAATTCCTTTATGGGGAAGGCAGAAATTGCCTCTAACTACGGAATGATTTTTGCCACTACGGATAAGGGAGGGAAACAGTTTATTTCGGAAGTCGTCAATCTGAAATTTATCCCCGACAAGGTATCCTTCAGCCAGTACATTACCGTATTATTTAAAAGTCCTGATTATTTGCTTAAGTTCTGGAATTCGATTATTCTGGTCGTACCGATCGTGGTATTTCAGCTGGCAGTGGCCTGTCTGGCCGCCTTTGGCTTTACCCGGTACCGGGGAAGAGCAAGAGAACTGGTCTTTTTTATCTATGTCATCCTGATGCTGATGCCCTATCAGGTCACGCTGGTACCTAATTTTATGGTGTCTAAATGGATGAATATTCTGGATACCCGATGGGCAATCTGGCTGCCCGGAATTTTTTCGCCCTATGCCGTTTTTCTTTTGACGAAATTTATGAGACGGATTCCCCGATCTTTATTTGAGGCAGCAAAGATCGACGGTGCAGGTGAGTGGCAGATATTCAGAAAGGTCTGCATTCCATTGTGTAAGGGAGCATTGAGCAGTGTGGCCATACTGGTATTTATCGACTACTGGAATATGGTGGAGCAGCCGCTGATTCTGCTGAGTGATGAGCAGATGCATCCGCTGTCGGTATTCTTGTCTAAGATCAACAGTGGAGAAATAGGCCTGGCTTTTGCGGTGGCTACCATCTATATGGTACCTGCCTTGCTGGTGTTTTTATATGGAGAGGAATACCTGGTAGAAGGAATTGCCTACCAGGGTGGAATTAAAGGATAGAGAGGCCGTCTGTCGGCAGAAGGTGAGGAACGGATGAACGAAGAGAAGAAACGAAACAGAAAGGACTGGATTAAGAATATCGCCATTATCTTTCTGGCCATTATGCTGGTATTGACCTTTTTCTCCAATACCATTATGAATTATTCCCTGCCGGAGGTGGCTACGGCTACGGTGGAGTCAGGAACCGTTACGGCCAAAATCAGGGGAACGGGAACGCTGGTATCCGATGATCCCTATAAGGTGACGATTCAGGAAAGCCGTGTGATAGCCAGTGTGGCAGTCAAAGAAGGGGATACGGTGGAAAAGGATCAGGTACTGTTCTATTTGGAGGAAAAGGAGAGCGAGGAGCTGATCAAGGCTGAGGCTGAGCTGGAAGCACTGGTGCTTACGTATTCCACCACGCTTTTGGCAGGTGAGATTTCCAACCAGTCTTATCAGAATATCCAAAGCGGCAATATTTCCAGTGCCGGAGATTATCAGGCCAGAATCGCTGCTGCAAAGCAGAAGGTAACGGATGCGCAGGATACGGTGGACAGCCTTACACGGCAGCTCACCATTAGCAGTACCGAGTCCGGTGACACTATCGATAAAAATATGGCTCTGGAAAATGCCAAAACGGCACTGCAGAGTGCAGAAAGCGGGAAGGCAGCAGCAGAGCAGGAAAAAACGGCGGCCAAAGCACGTCTGGATGCACTGGAAAGCGAGAATAGTAAGCTGGGCAGTTTAGAGAGCCTGCAGTCGGCAGTGAACAGTGCAGTAACAGAGGAAGGAACCAAAAAGGTCATTTTTGATAATGCCGAGTTAAAATTCTTTACCAGAATTGATTCTGTAAATGGATCCAGCAGAGCAGGCAGCGATGAGTTCGCCACACAGATGATCAGTGACAGTAATTATGTAGGAAAGCTAAGTCAGGAAATTGAAGCTCTCAGTGATAGTGATCCGTCAGATATTCCGGATGCTTCGGGAACAGGCTATTTGTCTAAAAGGCAGGCAGCCGTGAAGGAGCTTCAGGACCTTCAGGAGGCCTATAAGAATTATCTGACCGCTCAGGATGCCCGTAAGGCCGCAGAGCAGGCAGTTACCGATAAAAGTGGTTACACAGATCGGCTGAATGCGGCTCAGACGGATTACAATAATGCCTCCACCAATTATAACAATGCCAAAAACCGTTATGATGAATGCCTTGCTTTGGTAAACAGTCTGAGCAGCCAGGTGACGGCGAATACCGCAGATCAGAATAAGCAGAAGGCAGACCTGACCCTTCGAAAGGCAGATGCGGAGGCGGCTCTGGCTGCGGCTAAGAATGATCTTACTCAGCTCCTTACTGACGTAAGCAAGGAGCTCAATCTATCCAGCCAAAGCAGCCAGATCAAGGATAAACAGGAAGAGGTAGCCAGACTTCGTGAGAAGGCCACCGGCAGCACCATCGTGGCTCCGATAGCGGGAACCATAACCAGTATCAGCAAGACTGCCGGGGAAACCACCGTACCGGAAGATGCACTGGCGGTAATGCAGCCGGAGGGCAAGGGGTACAGCCTGAGCTTTTCCGTTACCAACGATCAGGCACAGAAGGTTTCTGTAGGAGACGTGGCCGAGCTGCAAAATTCCTGGTACTACGGAGACATAAAGGCAACACTTTCAAGTATCCGACCGGATACGGAAAATCCGGGACAGAAGAAGCTGCTGAAATTTGATGTTACCGGAGAGGTACAGGCGGGGCAGAGTATCAGCCTGTCTGTTGGACAGAGAAGTGCCAGCTATAATCTGGTAGTACCCAACAGTGCGGTCAGAGAGGATAAAAACGGGAAGTTCATTCTGATCGTTGAATCCAAGAATTCACCGCTGGGTAACCGCTATGTGGCAACCAGAGTGGATGTTGAGGTTTTGGCCTCCGATGATTTGAATACGGCCATCAATGCGGCTCTTTATGGCTATGAATATGTCATCACCACCTCAACTAAGCCGGTAGAGGCCGGAAAACAGATACGTCTGGCAGACAACTAATATGATACGGGGGAAAAGGCCATAGGGTTTATGCTTGCATGAAAAAGGATGACTTTTGCCCCCAACATCATGAATATGCTTTTAAATGGAGGTAAAATGAAAAAATTCATACCACAAATCTCCCGAAAGCAAATCCTGTGGGCCTGTGGGGGGATTTTCTGCCTCATCCTAATCGGTGCAATCAGCCTTATGGAGGGATTATTCAGGGCAGGGCTGTATGATCAACAAATGGCAAAGCGTTGGTCATCAAAGAAAAATGTAGCACAGATCAGTTGTTTTTTTGCCGCTGAGGAGGTCAGTGATAAGGGCTATTTTACGACCATTGGACATACGGTGGATAAGGCACTGAAGGAGGCCAATATCGTTCCGGAAAATGAGAATTCCAGATTATGGATCGATGCGATCAGCAGATCAGGCAAGGTAACTCTAAGCAATGGTTCAAAATCTGTGGAGCTGGAGGCCGTGGGCGTGCAGGGGGAATTTTTTCAATTCCATCCCCTGCGGCTGCTGGAAGGAGCCTTTTTTGGCCCGGACAGCATGATGCAGGATGGTGTCGTTATCGATGAGGATGCAGCCTGGCAGCTATTTGGCTCCAATGATGTGGCAGGGATGCAGGTGATGATTGGTCAGGTTCCTCATTATATTACGGGAGTAGTCCAAAGAGAAACAGGAAGGCTGGCGGAGGCGGCTGGCCTTGACAAGTCCCTTTGTTATCTGAATCTGGAAAATCTGGAACAGTACGGAAAGGTGACCGGAGGTTATTGCTATGAAATGGTACTGCCCAATCCGGTGGAGGGCTTTGCTCTCTCCACTCTCTCCAAGGCGGTGGGAACAGAAGGGAGAGAGCTGGAGATTTTGGAAAATACCGGCCGATATGAGCTCCTGCCGCTAATCAAGGTAATTGGCCGCTTTGGCGTCAGAAGTATGTCAAAAAAGAGTTTTGCCTATCCTTATTGGGAAAACGTGGCAAGAGGCTATGAGGATATATTTGCCCTCACCCTGCTGTTAAAGGCAATGCTGTCAATCTTGCCCTGTGTGCTGGCTGTCGTTACGATTATCCGGCTATGGAAAAGAAAAACCTGGACACTGAAGCAAGGGTATCATAAGCTGGCAGACCGGCTATATGACTATAGAGCAAAGCGTCATACAAAAAAGAAAAGTGCTGCACAAGCAGCAGAATGGAGGAAGAAGTGAAAAAGAGATGGAAACTGTTGGGAGCAGTGTTTGTACTGTCCATAATAATGGCCGCCTGCGGCAAGAAGGTAAGCGAAGAGGAGCAGACATCTACGGCCAATACGAGCTTCGATAAAAACAGTGTATATCGGGAGACAGAGGTAAAGTTTGGAGATAACTACAGCGATTTGATTCAGTTTTCGGTTACAGAGGATACTCTGTATCTGGAAGGCTATCAGTATTCCTTTTCAGAAATGACTGAGGAAGAGCAGGAAACACAGGAAGAGCAGGCGATACAGGAAGTGCAGGAAATGCCTCCTTCCACACTGAGTTTTACCTCCTATGATTTTGAGGGAAATCAGAAGGGAGAGCTCAAGCTAACTATTCCTTCAAATGCAAGTCCCGGTGTTTTCCGTGTGGACAGCAAGGGAAACCTCTACTCTGTTTATATTGTCTATTCAGACATGGAGGAAGGGTTTAGCGGAAACGAGGCTTATCTCAGTGGTCACACACCGGAGGGGGAGGAAATCTTTCACATCAGGCTGAATGAACAGCAGAATAATGATGATTATTACTATGTAAATCAAATGTTTCTGGTGGACGACAGTAAGCTGATCCTGGAAGCCAGTACAGGAGTGGAGATTTATGATCTTCAGGGCAGCCTGGTTAATCGAATCGAAAAAAAGAACGATGAAGACAATCGCCTGCTTCGAATCAAAGACGATCAATTTATTATCATGAGCAATGATGGAGAAAAATCCAGTTATCAGACCATAAATCTGGAAACCGGTGCAAAGGAACAGGGCGGAACACTTCCCTTTAATTATTATATGTACAGCACTTTTTCCGGAAAGTATTTTGATCTCTATTTGTCTGATGAGAAAGGGGTTTATGGCTTTAACCTGGGGGATGAGCAGCTGACAACCGTGATGGACTTTATTTCTTCTGATTTTTCCAGCTATGGGATATCTCAGATGGAAGTACTAGATGAAGAAAGAATGCTGCTTTACTACTACGGAGACGAAGGCAACCAAATGGGTCTGTTTGAGAAGGTTCCCGCAGAGGAGATCGGTGACAGGCAGATCCTTACTCTGGGCTGTTTTTATATGGATATGGATGTGAAGGCTCAGGTGGTGGCATTCAATAAAAAAAGCACTACCCACAGAATCAGCGTGATAGATTACTCCAGCTTTAATACAGAGGAGGATTACAGCCTGGGCATGACCAGACTGAATACAGACATTACCTCCGGCAATGCTCCGGACATTATTTTGCTGCAGCAATATGGAATGCCCCTTGAAAGCTATATGGCAAAAGGCGTCTTTGTAGACTACTACGAGCTGATGGCAGAAGATTCTTCATTTAATAAAGAAGACTATCTGCAGAACTTGTTTGAGGCCTACGAATACAATGGTAAGCTGTACCAGATGGTGCCCAGCTTCTATGTAGCGACCTTTGTTGGCAAAGCAGCAGATGTGGGAGAAGATTTTAGCTGGACAATGGAAGAGGCATTAGCTCTTCAGGCCTCCAAGCCGGAGGGAACCAATCTGTTCTCCAATATAACTCAATACGACTTTTTATACAACTGTCTGACCTTCTGTGAAGATGATTATGTAAACTGGGAAGCCGGAGAGTGCTACTTTGATACGGATAAATTTATTCGGATGTTGGAATATGCGAAAACACTTCCCAAGGACTACAACTATGTAGATTATGAGGATGAAGCTGCCTATCAGGAAATGGAAAATCAGTACAGAGACGGCAAAACATTGCTTATGCAGACCGGTATGAGCAGTTTTCGGGACTATGGAAACTGGAGATATGCTTACTTTGGTGAAGAAATTACGACGGTTGGTTTTCCTACCGAAACGGGAATCGGTTCAGCCTTTGGTTCTTCCATTAACCTGGCTATCAGTGCACAGACAAAGAACAAGGAAGCTGCATGGGAATTTGTAAAGAGCTTTCTGGATGAAGAATATCAGGAAAAGAGAGATTGGTATTTCCCCATTAGACTAAGCAGCCTGGATAAAATCGAAAAGCAGGCACAGCAGAAGCCCTTTTATACGGATGAAAAGGGAAATAAGATCGAGTATGAAAACACCTACTGGCTGGGGAATATGGAAATTAAGGCTGATCCATTGTCGAAGGAAGAGACAGCAAAGGTAATGGACCTTATTAAGAGCATCAATCGGGCAGCCAATTACGATGAGGAGCTGCTGAAGATCGTTCAGGAAGAATCGGCGGGCTTCTTAGAAGGTCAGAAATCGGCTCAGGAGGTAGCCGGCATCATCCAGAGCAGAGCAAAAATTTATATCAATGAAAATCGTTAAAGGCGGTTGACAAAGCATTTTTCTTTCAGTATGCTAATGAAGACAGGATTTTACAGTACAGAAGACGAAGAAATCCGGGAACAGAAAAAGATCGTGACAGGGAGGAGTACAGAATGCTCCTTGACAGAGAGAGGAGCTCATAGGCTGGAAGGCTCCCCCAAGAAAGGCTTTTGGAAGGTAGCCCTGGAATCGGAAGGCTGAACAGTCAGGATTGGAATTGCGTTCACAAAGAGACACAAGCAACTGAAATCAGTAGGTCTTCACGGGTCATTGCCGTTATCCGATGGAGCTTTCCGGCAGATTTACCGGAAGTGAAGAGACCTTTTTCCAGGCTGCAGCAGCCCTGGCATGAAGGTGAACAAAGGTGGTACCGCGTTAACTACGCCCTTTGACCGACAACAATCGGTCAAAGGGTATTTTTTTTGAAGAAAACCCTTGAAATGGAGGAAAAAATGAGTAAAGAATTAGCCAAAACCTACGACCCTCATGGAATGGAGGACAGATTATATCAGAAGTGGCTGGAGAAGAAATATTTTCATGCCGAAGTGGATAAGAGCAAAACGCCCTTTACCATCGTTATTCCTCCTCCCAATATTACCGGGCAGCTCCATATGGGACATGCACTGGACAATACCATGCAGGATATTCTGATTCGCTTTAAACGGATGCAGGGCTTTAATGCGCTATGGCAGCCGGGAACGGATCATGCCAGTATTGCCACAGAGGTGAAGATTATTGAAAAGCTGAAGGAAGAAGGAACATCGAAGGAGAAACTGGGCAGAGAAGGGTTTCTTGAAAGAGCCTGGGAATGGAAGAGGGAGTACGGAGGCCGTATCATTGGTCAGTTAAAGAAGCTGGGCTCCTCCTGTGACTGGGACAGAGAACGGTTTACTATGGACCAAGGCTGCAGCAGGGCTGTTACCGAGGTCTTCTGTAAGATGCATCAGAAGGGCTGGATCTATAAAGGCAGCAGAATTATTAACTGGTGCCCGGTCTGCAATACTTCCATTTCTGATGCAGAGGTAGAGTATCAGGAGCAGGATGGAAAATTCTGGCATATCAAATATCCTATTAAAGGAAGTAATGAGTTTCTGGAGTTTGCCACCACCCGCCCTGAAACCATGCTGGGAGATACCGCAGTAGCCGTTAATCCGGAGGATGAAAGGTATGCACATTTGATAGGGAAAACGGTAATTCTTCCCTTTACGGAAAGGGAGATTCCCATTCTTGCAGATACCTATGTGGATATGGAATTCGGAACAGGTGTGGTAAAAATCACACCGGCTCATGACCCTAACGATTTTGAGGTAGGAAAGCGTCATAATCTGCCGGAAATCAATATCCTGAATGATGATGCCACGATTAATGAAAACGGTGGGAAATTTGTAGGAATGGATCGCTATGAGGCAAGAAAAGCTATTGTCAGAGAGCTGGAAGAAATGGGACTGCTGGTTAAAATTGAGGACCATGTGCATAACGTAGGTACGCATGACCGATGCAAAACCACTATTGAGCCTATGATTAAGCAGCAGTGGTTCGTCAAAATGGATGAGCTGATCAAGCCTGCTGTAGAAGCAGTTAGATCAGGGGAAATTCAGCTTATTCCCGAAAGAATGAGCAAAACCTATTTTAACTGGACAGACAATATTCGGGATTGGTGCATCAGTCGTCAGCTTTGGTGGGGGCATCGGATTCCGGCTTATTATTGTGACAAATGTGGAGAAACGGTGGTTGCGGCTGCGGCACCGGACAAATGCCCAAAATGCGGAGGCAGCCATTTTACTCAGGACGAGGATACGCTGGATACCTGGTTTTCCTCTGCCCTGTGGCCCTTTTCCACATTGGGCTGGCCGGAAGAAACGGAGGATTTAAAATACTTCTATCCTACTGATGTGCTGGTAACCGGCTATGATATTATTTTCTTCTGGGTAATCCGCATGATCTTTTCCGGCTATGAGCAGATGAAGGAGAGACCCTTTAAAACCGTTCTCTTCCATGGGCTGGTTCGGGATGCCCAGGGAAGGAAGATGTCCAAGTCGCTGGGAAATGGTATCGATCCTTTGGAGATTATTGAACAATATGGCGCAGATGCCCTTAGACTTACGCTGATTACCGGAAATGCACCGGGCAACGATATGCGTTTTTATCATGAACGTGTGGAAGCCAGCAGAAACTTTGCCAATAAGGTATGGAATGCCTCCCGATTCATTATGATGAATATGGAAGGAAAGACCATTACCCAGCCGTCAGATACGGCTCTCGAAGCTGCTGACAAATGGATATTATCCAAGCTGAACAGCCTGATTCAAGAGGTGACCGACAATATGGAGAGCTTTGAATTGGGGATTGCGGTACAGAAGGTGTATGATTTTATCTGGGATGAATTCTGTGACTGGTATATTGAAATGGTAAAACCCCGTCTCTACGGCAGTGATAATGCAGACAGCCAGAACAGTGCCTTATGGACCTTGAGGACGGTGCTGATCGATGCATTGAAGCTGCTCCATCCCTATATGCCCTTCGTTACGGAAGAAATTTTCTGCAGCCTACAGTCTGAGGAGGAGTCTATTATGATCAGCTCCTGGCCGGTTTACCTAAGGGAGAGAGCCTTTGCTGAAGAGGAGCGGGAAATCGAGTTGATCAAGGAGGCTGTAAGAGGTATCCGAAACGTGCGTACTGAGATGAATGTACCGCCCAGCAAGAAGGCGTTGGTATATGTGGTAAGCGGACAGGAAGAAATACTTCAGGTATTTGCCAACAGCGGCTTGTTTTTTGCTTCGCTGGCTTATGCGTCAGAAGTAAGGACACAGGCGGATAAGAAAGGGATCGAAGAGGATGCGGTATCCGTAGTAATCCCCGGTGCAGTCTGCTATATCCCCTTTGCAGAGCTGGTGGATATCGGCAAGGAGATCGAGCGCCTGGAGAAGGAAGAAAAGCGTCTGGCGGGAGAGCTGGCCCGGGTGAATGGAATGCTGAGCAATGAGAAATTTATTACGAAGGCTCCGGCAGCAAAAATTGAAGAAGAAAAGGGCAAGCTTCTGAAGTATCAACAGATGATGGAGCAGGTAAAGGAGCGGCTTGCACAACTGCGATAGGAGACAGATCGGTCTGTGCGTGCAGCTCCAACAGGAAGTATGGTCGTTTGCGATTAAAGCAGGAAGGATAATGAGCAAAATAACAACCTATCAGGAAGCAGAAGAATATGTGTTATCTATTCCCCAATTTACCCAAAAGAATACCTGGGAGCAGACCCGGGACTTCTATGAGTTTTTAGGGAAGCCGGGGCAAAGCAGCAGGATAATCCATGTGGCAGGGACAAACGGAAAGGGATCAGTCTGTGCCTACATGGACTCCTGCCTTCGGGAAGGTGGATATTCGGTGGGAATGTTCACCTCCCCCCATCTGATAACGGTGAGGGAGAGGATCCGTCTGAATGGAGAAGTGATTTCCCAGACGGATTTTTTGCAGACCCTTCTTGAACTGAAAGAAAGGCTTAGGGAGTATCGCAGAAAGCTGACAGACAAAGGGAAGAAGTATCATCCCGCTTTTTTTGAATGGCTTTTCTTTATGAATATGTTGTATGCTGAACGAAACAGCCCCCAGGTGATCATTCTGGAAACGGGATTGGGAGGCAGACTGGATGCCACCAACGTCATTGATTTTCCTGCAGCCTGCGTAATAACGCCGGTCAGCCTGGATCACATGGAGTATCTGGGAGATACCTGCGAGCAGATTGCCAAAGAGAAAGCGGGGATAATCAAGCAGGGGAGCAGAGTAATTTATAGCGCAATGCGACGGGAATGTGAAAAGGTAATCAGCAGAAAAGCGACAGAATGTGGCTGTTCCTGCAGGAAAGTGACGAAAGGGCAGGAAATGGGCTTTAATTTGAAGCATAAAGGGATTGATTTTTCCTTTTATTCTCGTTATTATGGTTATATTCCCATGAGCCTGACGACAAAGGCTCTGTATCAGACGGAGAATGCGGCCCTGGCTCTTGTGGCATTGGAGGAGGCTGGCTTCGATTTATCTCCCGAGACGATGCAAAGGGGAGTGATGAACTGCTGCTGGGAAGGCAGAATGGAGGAGATCGATCCCGGAATTTTTCTGGACGGCGCTCATAATCGGGATGGTATCGAGGCCTTTTTGGAAACGGTAGAGAGAGATGGCTGCCAGGGAGAGCGCTGGCTGCTTTTTTCAGTAGTATCAGATAAGGAATACGACAGGATGACCGCACAGATTACTGATGCGGGTCTTTTTCAAAGGATTTGTACGGCGCCCCTGGAGAACGCAAGGGGACTTGGACAGGAACAATTAGAAGTGCTGTTTGCCGGGGATAAGGTTAGGGTATTTGAGAATGTGCCCCGGGCGTTGGAAGAGATTTGTGCCCTGAGGGGTGAAAAGGATATTGTATATGTGGCCGGTTCCCTGTATTTGGTAGGACAGGTGAGGGCCTGCTTCACAGGAGGAAGTAATTCGCAATGATTAATTTTGAAGAGGAATTGAAGAAATTTCATCTCAGCCTTGAAATTGAAGAGGCTGAGGAGGCTTTATATAAAAAGAACCTGACGGATCTTGCAGATTTAGTGGTAGAAATTGTAAAAGATGTGAAAAAGAACGAAGAATAGAGGAAACA
Organism: Lachnospiraceae bacterium; assembly: GCA_004558185.1. GTDB lineage: Bacteria > Bacillota > Clostridia > Lachnospirales > Lachnospiraceae > SFDP01. The sequence goes on from SFDP01000004.1 coordinate 61,897, forward strand.
GAGATGAGATGTTATAACTGTGGCTGCAATCTGACAGGACATAATTTCTGTACGAATTGCAAGGTAGATGTAGCGGGCTATAAGCTGGTCGTCAGTGCATCCAATCTGTTTTATAATGATGGTTTGGAAAAAGCCAGAGTACGGGATTTATCCGGTGCTGTCGCCAGTCTGCGCCAGTGTTTAAAGCTGTATAAGAATCATGTAGATGCCAGAAACCTTCTGGGACTGGTCTATTTTGAGCTGGGAGAATCGGTTCAGGCTCTTAACGAGTGGGTAATCAGCAAGAATCTGCAGTCCCAAAAGAATGTAGCGGATGATTATCTTAATTTGATTCAGAGCAATCCCGGGAAGCTGGATGCACTGAATGCAACGATTAAAAAGTTTAATCAGGCTTTAACCTATTGCTATCAGGGAAGCCTGGATTTGGCCGTTATTCAGTTAAAAAAGGTACTTTCCATGAACCCCAAGTATCTTCAGGCCCACCTGCTTTTGGCGCTCCTGTATATGCACAGCGAGGAATGGGCCAAGGCCAGAAAAGAGCTGGATAGAACCTTAAGAATCGATGTCAACAATACCGTAGCCATGCGGTATGAACAGGAGATCAGGCAGATTCTGGGAGAGAGCGATGGAGCAAAAAATACAGGAAGAAGCGGAGGGAAGAATCAGGGAAAGGCTGCCCTGCCCAAGGCGAAAAATGTCAGTGAGGAGTCCTATCAGTACCAAAGCGGGAACGAAACGATTATACAACCCTATAAGGTATCAGAGGGAAAGGCGGCAGGCTCCGTCTGGAATCTGCTGATCGGTATTGGAATCGGTCTGGCAGTAGCCTGGTTTTTGATTCTGCCGGCCAGAGTACAGAATGCCAATGCCCGTGTGAATGAAGAAATGAAGGCAGTCAGTGAACAGCTTGATGTCAAGTCGGCTACCATCAGCGAGCTGGAGAGCAAAATACGGGGGCTGGAAGCAGAGAAGCAGAAGCTGGAGGGAGAGCTGGACAGCTTTGTGGGAACCGGCGGTACTCTGGAGGATGTGAATAATCTCCTGCAGGCAGTAAGAATCTATATGGAAACACCGAAGGAGATTACCAAAATCAACGATTATCTGGAAAAAATCAATTCGGAATCGCTTACCGGAGAGTCAGCAGAGTCCTTTACCGCCCTTTACGAGCTGATGCTTCAGGAGGTAGGACCCCAGATAGGAAAGGAATACTATACCAGGGGACTGGAGGCCTATCAAAACGGCGACTATGAAACGGCAGTTCAGGAGCTGACCAGAGCGGCAGCATACGACACAGGTAATGTGGATGCCTATTTTAATCTGGCTAATGCTTACCGCAAGATGGAAAAGAATGAAGAGGCTATTACCGTTTATGAAAAGGTCATTGAGCTTTTCCCTTCCACGGAGAAAGCCAATCGTTCCCAATCCTATTTGAATGAACTGAAGAAGGAACAGTAATCCGTTACCAAAGAGAGCTTAACAACAGGCTCTCTTTTTTTAGTTTAACAGGCAAAAAAGGAGGAACCTATGAAACAACAGCAGCAGTACAAGGTAATTAAAGATTATCTATGCATTAAGATGCCGCAGGAGATCGACCATCATAATGCCCAGATCATCAGTCGTAATGCAGATCGTTTTATTTGTGAGGAAAAGGTGAACCATATCGTCTTTGACTTTGAGGAAACAGATTTTATGGACAGCTCCGGAATCGGCATTATTGCAGGACGGTATAAGAAGGTGAAGGTTTTTGGAGGACAGGTGTATCTGGTCAATGCGAAAAGTCAGGTAAAGCGGATTTTACTGCTGTCCGGTCTGCAAAAATATGTGGTCTGGATGAAGGATGATAAATAGGACAGCCCAGAAAGGAGAAGCAGAAAACGCATGGAAACGAAGGGAAAAATAAACACACAAAACTGGATGCAGCTAGAGCTTGAGGCCTGCTCGGAAAATGAGAGCCTTGCCAGAATAGCGGTAGCAGCCTTTATTACTCCTCTGAATCCCACATTGGAGGAAATGGCAGACGTCAAGACCGCAGTATCAGAAGCCGTAACCAATGCCATTATTCATGGATATGAGGAGAAGGGAGGAACGGTTTACATAAGGTGCAGACTCCATCAGGATCTACTGGAGGTGGAGATTGAGGATAAGGGAAAGGGAATTGAGGATATTGACCAGGCCATGGAGCCTTTATTTACCACGAAGCCGGACAAGGATCGCTCCGGTATGGGCTTTTCCTTCATGGAGGCGTTTATGGACGAGCTGGAGGTGATGTCTATACCGGGAGCCGGAACCTGTGTAAGCATGAAAAAGAAGCTGGGCACCTGTGCCTGGTTCGAAGTGTGAACGGTGTACCGTACTTTTATGGACAGTGCGGGAAACATCGAAAGATAGCTGGAATGGAATGAGAGGAGAAAATGGAGGAAACTGCGGTACTGATTGAGCGATTACAGGCAGGAGATAAAAAAGCAAGAGAGGTACTGATCGAGAAAAATCTGGGACTGGTGCACCATATTGTTAAACGCTTTACAGGTCGGGGAGTTGAGGCTGAGGATCTGTTTCAAATCGGCACTATCGGACTGATGAAAGCCATTGATAAGTTTGACCTATCCTTTCAGGTGAAATTCTCCACCTATGCGGTGCCCTTAATCAGTGGAGAAATCAAACGATTTTTACGGGATGACGGATTGGTGAAGGTAAGCCGGAGCCTGAAGGAAAATGGCTGGAAGGTAAACCGTGTGGTGGAGAAGCAGAAGCGGGAAAAGGGAAGAGATATGACCCTGGAAGAGCTGGAAAAAGAAACAGGCTTAAGCCGGGAAGAAATTGTGATGGCGATGGAGGCCAATATCCATGTGGAATCTCTTTATAAGTCCGTGTACCAGTCTGATGGAAGTGAAATCTTTCTGGTCGATCAGGTGGTGGCCGGAGGGGGAAGGAACGGCCTGGGTGTGGAAGCAGGAAATGCCTGCGAGAAAAAGATGAATTTTTGCGGTGCAACGGAGGACAGGGAAAAAGAGGAGCTGCTAAACCATATTTTATTGGAACAATTATTGGACAATCTGGGGGATTCGGAAAGAAATTTAATCCGAATGCGCTATTATGAGAATATGACACAGGTACAAGTGGCAAAAATATTAGGGATAAGCCAGGTACAGGTTTCCCGAACGGAGAAGAAGATCCTTCAGGGAATGCGAAAAAACCTGGAATGAAAAGGAGTTTGCCATGGCAGAACCAACAGTATATTTAAAAATGGATACTAAAGTAAAAACAGAGGCAGATGTTATCTGTATCAGTGATCTGGGAAAAATCTATTGTCAGGATACTCATATCAGCAGCAAAATCAAGCCTTTGAAGGTACACGTATTTCAGAAAAAGGATAAGGGGCGATGTGTGATCAGCGCTTTAAAGGTAACGGAAGTGATTTACGGCTGCTGTCCCCATTGTACGGTAGATATCGTAGGGGCAACGGAGACCATTGTGGATCAGGTAAAGCCTGAGCACAGTCCCAGATGGGTCGTCTGGCTGAAGCTGGTACTGGTTTCCATGCTGTGCTTTTTCGGCACCATGTATACCATTATGGCCTACCATAATGACATTAATATTACGCAACTGTTTGATCAGATTTATGAGATGGTCATGGGAGAGCCGGGAAGTGGCTTCACCGTATTAGAGGCAGCCTATTCTGTAGGATTGGCGGTAGGAATCTCTATTTTTTATAATCATATCGGTAAGCGCAGACTGACCCCCGACCCCAGTCCTGTAGAGGTGGAAATGCGGGTATATGGTGATGATATCAATACTGCACTGGTAGAAATGGCCAATCGGGAGGAAAGGACTATTGATGTATCTTAAATTTGCGTTTCTGATTTTCTCTGCTTTGGGATTCGGTCTGCTTTCCTCAGCAGGGGTGTTTACGGTTTTCGTTTCAGTAGGTCTGGTTCCCCGCTTTGCCGATAAGACCCATACAGCAGCTCATATTATTACCTATGAAAACGCAATTGTGGCAGGAAGCATCCTGGGCTGTTTGTTCAGCATTTATGCAGAGGGAATCACTCCCTGTTTCAGTGTCTGGGGAAGGCTTCCCCTTCTGGGAAATCCTGAATTTCTCTCCCGATTTCCCTTCTGGCAGGAACTGACCTGGGGGAATCTGCTGCTGGGTGTGTTCGGAATGTTTGCAGGAATGTTTGTGGGCTGTATTGCCATCGCCATTGCGGAAATGCTGAATACTATCCCTATTTTTCTTCGACGAATCAGCTTGGGTAAGGGAGCAGGTATACTCATTCTCTCCATTGCTCTGGGGAAGGTGTTGGGCTCTTTTCTGTATTATGTCTGTGGATTTTAAAATGAAACCTTCTTTTGCGGAATAATTCCTTACAGAGTTTGGCATAATATTCCCAGTGAAACGAAAAGCTACTGATCAAAAGGCCGCTAAAGCAGCAGAATGAGAGGAAAAAATGGAAGAAAATAAGAACCGGAAAACACAAGCCGTCAGGAAGGACGACCAACCGGTAACCCAGCAGGAGAAGCAGGAGTACCAGGAATATGTGAAAGAAATGACACCAACCCACAATCTGGCCATGCAGATGCTCAATGCCTTCATTTGCGGAGGCATCATCTGCTGTATCGGACAGGCCATCCTGAATTATTGTGTAAATACGTTAGGAATGGAAAAGGACATTGCAGCAAGCTGGTGCTCTCTATCATTAATTTTTCTGTCGGTGGTGCTTACTGCCTTCCACCTATATGGAAAGATCGTAAAATGGGGAGGAGCAGGAGCGCTGGTGCCCATTACCGGATTTGCCAATTCTGTGGCAGCTACAGCAATTGAATTTAAAAAAGAGGGGCAGGTCTTTGGTACGGGAGCAAAGATCTTCACCATTGCCGGACCGGTCATTCTTTATGGAATATTCAGTAGCTGGCTATTGGGGCTGATTTACTGGGTGATGAGGTGTATGGGAGTGGTGTAGACCACTCCCTGCTCATAGTAAAAGTATTTTATAAAAATTTCATATTTCTCTTTCTTTTCTGAGTTAATGTGATAATATATAAAAGTAATTTTGTGAATGGGCGTCTGAATAGACAGTTACATATTTTTTTGCAAAGGAGAAAATTCTTATGGATGGAGCAGTTTTTATTGGTACAGTCTGGTCACTGTTACCGCCTATTCTGGCAATTGTACTGGCTTTGATCACCAAGGAAGTATACAGCTCACTTTTTCTGGGAGTGGCCGTAGGAGCATTAATGTATTCCGGTTTTCACCCCTGGGAGAGCTTTGTGACTTTCTTTGATGTGATGAAAAGCAGTATGAATCTGAATATTTTGATTTTTGATGTTTTATTGGGAATGATTATTGTACTCATGGCTAAGTCCGGAGGCTCCGGAGCCTATGGACGATGGGCAGGAGAGCGGATCAAATCGAAAAAAAGTGCCTCTCTTGCCACTATGGGACTGGGAATCTTAATTTTTGTGGATGACTACTTTAACTGCCTGACAGTGGGCTCGGTCATGCGGCCGGTAACCGATCGGTATAAAATTTCACGTGCAAAGCTGGCCTACATCATTGATGCTACGGCGGCACCCGTATGTATTATAGCGCCCATTTCCAGTTGGGCGGCAGCAGTAAACTCCTATGTGCCGGAAAATGCGGGAATCACCGGCTTTCAGTTGTTTTTAAGTACAATTCCCTATAATCTCTATGCCCTGCTGACCCTGGCCATGGTCTTTTACATCTGTGTTACAGGCTGGGATTTCGGTCTGATGAAAATACATGAAAAAAATGCGGAAAAGGGAGATTTGTTTACCAGCGGCAAAGAGGAATTTGAACAGCTTAAGGAAGAAGAAGGGCATCATAAGGGAAAGGTGATCGATCTGGTGCTTCCCGTTGCCATGCTGATCATCAGTGCGGTAGGAGCCATGATTTATACCGGCTACCAGGACGGAGCTCAGGATATTGTCAATGCTTTTGCAGGCTGCGATGCAGAAACCAGCCTGATCTTTGCCACTACAGTAACCATATTATTTATGCTGCTTCTGTATTTGCCAAGAAAGGTGATTTCCTTTAAGGGCTTTATGGACAGCATGGCAGAGGGCTTCAAGCTGATGGTTCCGGCAGTTACCATCCTGATCTTTGCCTGGTCCTTGAAGGGAATTGGAGATTTATTGGGAATAGCTTCCTTTGTGGAAGGAATGGTGGGCAATCAGATGGCAGCCAATATGCTGGTACCTATGATCATGTTCTGTGTGGCGATTTTTCTGGCATTCTCCACGGGAACAAGCTGGGGAACCTTTGCGATTCTGGTTCCCATCGTAGTTGCGCTGTTTGAAAATGGCAATTTGGAGATGATGATTATTTCGGTATCTGCTGTTCTTGCAGGAGCGGTCTGCGGAGATCATGTATCTCCTATATCAGATACTACGGTCATGTCATCGGCAGGAGCACAAAGCAATCACATTAATCATGTGTCCACCCAGATGCAGTATGCCATGGTTGTGGGCGGAGTGTGTATCGTTGGCTATCTGCTGGCAGGCCTGATTCAGGTATGGTGGATCGTGCTGGGAATCAGCCTGGCTCTGCTGCTTGCAGTCCTATCGGTTATGCGTTATCTGACGAAAAAGCAGTAGGACAGGTTTAGTTTGAAAATTATAAATTCTCACTTATTTATTTGAGCAATAGAACAGGCAAGGCCTGTTCTATGCATGGGGATTAAGATGAAAATAATAAAAGCACCTTATATTAATCAAGGCGACAAGTTCCCTACAGGCTGTGAAAGTGTTTCTGCAGTAATGCTTCTACAATACCTGGGATATTCCATTACCGTTGAAGAGTTTATTGCTGATTATCTGGAGAAGGAAGCGTTTGAAATAAGGGAAGGAAAGTGGTATGGGCCTGATCCTAATCAGACCTTTTGCGGAAGTCCTTACGATGCGGGAGCTTTTGGCTGCTATGCGCCGGTAATCGTAAAGGCGCTGCAAAAATTCATTCAGGAGTCAGGAGAAGTGATTGACGAAACGGGAACTCCCATAGAACGGCTGCTGACAGAATACATTGATCGGGATATCCCGGTGATCTTCTGGGCCTGTATCAATATGCGCAAACCACTGGAGGGACCCTCCTGGTATTTAAAGAGCACAGGAGAGAGCTTTACCTGGATTTCCAACGAGCATTGTATGCTTTTAGTAGGCTATGATGAAGAAAAATACTATTTTAACGATCCTTATGAAAATAACGGCTGTATCGGTTATCCCAGAGAAATTGTGGAAGAAAGACACAGAGCGCAGTATGGGATGGCAGTAGGATTAAAACCGACAGCGAAAAAGCAAAAATACGATTAAATAGAAGACTTTCGGCTGCCCCTTTGTATACTTTACAAAGGAAGGCAGTCTTTTTTATGCACCCAGGCTGACTGGCTCGGGCAGATTCTTGACATTTGTTCATTACAATGATATGCTTCAACAATGTAACAGACCCTCATATCATCACATACATAAAGGATAAGGAATACTCGTCATACCGTAGATGAAGAATGCAGGAGGAGGAGGCGTGAAACTGTTTACTGAGGTAATCCATCTATACATTGAGCGAAAAGACTGGTTTGCGGAGCTGATTCTGCAGCATATCGGACTGGCTGCGATTTCTATTCTGCTGGCAGGCACGATTGGTCTGCTGATTGGGATGTGGATTGCCCAGCATGATCGATTTTCGGCTCCCATACTGGCCGTGGCCAATGTATTTTATACGATACCATCAATCTCCCTGTTGGGAATGCTGATTCCCTTCATCGGAATCGGAAATAAGACGGCAGTGGCAGCCTTGACGATTTATGGCATCATGCCTATGGTACGAAACACCTATGCAGGAATTCGTGGTGTCAGTGAAGAGATCATTATGGCGGCCCGGGGGATGGGAAGTACAAGCTGGCAGATTATGGTAAAAATCAAGCTGCCATTGGCCATGGGCGTAATTGTGGCGGGAGTGCGCAATATGGTGGTAATGACGATTTCTACGGCGGCTATTGCTTCCTTTATTGGAGCAGGAGGTCTGGGAGTGGCAGTATATCGGGGCATAACCCTGTACAATACGGCACTGACCTTTGGAGGGAGTCTGTTAATTGCTTTTCTTGCCCTAATCAGTGATTTCCTGCTGGGATGTCTGGAAAAGCAGCTCAAGAAGCACAGTTAGCTTCACAGGGGTTGACCAGAGCATGAAGCATAGCTGGCTTCACAAGGGAAACTGAAGTGGAAACCATTCACAACCAGGAACCGGGATTTGTGCCAATACACAAAATCCCTGGGATTAAAATGCTGTTAAAGCAGCAGAATGAGAGGAAATTATGAAAAAATTATTTGCATGGATACTGCTTGCCGTTATGGCAGCAGGATTAACAGCCTGTGGAAATACAGGCACACAGGAAACAACAGGTACAAGTCAGGAGGAGACAAGGACAGAGGTAAGTCAGGAAGACACTAAACCTGCTGATACTCAGGAGGAAGCAGCGAATGCCTCTGCAGACCGCCCTATTCGTATTGCGACAAAACCAATGACCGAGCAGTATATATTGGGAGAAATGCTGAAGCTGGTAATTGAATCCGAAACCGATTATACAGTGGAAATTACCAAGGGAATAGCCGGTGGAACCAGCAATATCCATCCTGCTATGGAAAAAGGTGAGTTTGACCTATATCCTGAATATACCTCCAGCGGCTGGGTAATGGTATTGAAGCAGGATCCCAAGGGAATGACCGATGAAGAAATTTTGGAGGGACTGAAAGAACAGTATCCTGAACAGTTTGGTATGTCCTGGATCGGCCTATATGGATTTAACAATACCTATGCCATTGCAGTAAGAAAGGAAATCGCAGATGAATATGGCCTGACGAAAACCTCTGATTTGGCTGCAGTATCAGATAAGCTGGTATTTGGCGGCAATCCGGACTATCTGGAAAGAAAAGATGGCTTCGACCTGGTATGTGAAACCTACGGGTTGAAATTCAAGGCAGTAAAGGACATTGACATCGCATTAAAATATGCAGCTATGGAATCCGGTGATATTGATGTTACCAATGGAAGCACCACTGATGCCCAGCTGGGAAGAGAAGATGTTGTGGTACTGGAGGATGATAAGAAGCTGCAGGTAAATTACCTTTGCTCTACGGTGGTAAGAAATGAGGCTTTAGAGCAGTTTCCCGGTCTCCAGGAGGCCATTGAGAAGCTGGATGGCTGTCTTACCGATAAAGAGATGGCAGGCTTAAATTATGCAGTTGAGGTGGAAGGCAAGAATGAGGCTGAGGTTGCCAGGGACTATCTTATCACCAAAGGAATTATTCAGTAGACCATCCATTTTAGCAGCTATTCAGACTTTGGGAAACAGGAGCTGAGTGGGACAGTAGGCAGGGCAGTGACAGTGGAGGTGAGAGACATAGAAATGATCAGTCTGGAAAAAGTGACAAAGGCATATCATAATCAGTGTGCATTGAAGGAATTCAGCCTTTCGGTAGAAAAGGGGGAATGCCTTACGGTGATTGGCCGCTCAGGCTGTGGAAAAACCACTATGCTGAAGCTGATGAATGGCCTGCTGCTTCCGGACAGCGGAAGAGTTATCGTAGAGGGTGTCGACCTTCAAACTGCAGACTTAATTGCGCTGAGACGGCGTATTGGTTATGTGATACAGAATAAGGGGCTTTTTCCCCATATGACGGTTGAAAAAAATATCACCTATGTACCTGTGATCAGCGGAAAGAAAGACAGGCAGGAAAACCATGCACTGGCATTACGGCTGCTTAAGCAGGTAGGGCTGGAGGAAGAAATGGCTCACCGGTATCCGGCAGAGCTGTCAGGTGGGCAGCAGCAGCGAGTGGGTATTGCCAGAGCTTTGGCAGCACAGCCACATATTTTGCTTATGGATGAGCCCTTTGGGGCCCTGGATGAAATCACCCGCCAAAGTATGCAGGATGAGCTGCTTCATTTAAAAGCAGATTTGGGTCTTACCATGGTATTCGTTACCCATGATATCAGAGAGGCAATGAAGCTGGGGGATCGGGTTCTGGTAATGGATCAGGGAACTGCGGTACAGCTTGGAACGCCTGCAGAAATCAAAGCGGCACCGGCCAACGACTTTGTTAGAGGTCTTTTGCAGGCGTTAGGATAGAACGAAAACACATATAAGGGATAATAAAAAAGCAATAGTCCTATCGCCAGAGGGGCTATTGCTTTTTTTGAAAACAGGCGGCAGCTATAACCAGTCGGAAAAACAGGTGAGGATCTAGAAATGGAAGACCGAGAATAAGGATATGAAGAGCTTTTGAGAAGACTGCTATAGATGCTACGCTCTCAAAGATGCCATTATTATAGCACAAAAAGGAAGAAAAAACAGAATAGGCAACTCAATTCAGCTTTTTTTGTCATAAAATGCTTTCCATAGGGAATAAGGAAAGAAAAGAGAGCAGTATGTCAAGGTTCAGGGAAAAATATCCTAAATTGGTGAAAGGAGGAGCTGTCGGTTTAAGCTCTGTTTATAAAATAATCAGCTTGTGTAAATGGATCATAAATCATTATCGGGATTATCATTGTAATTTATCCAAACATTAGCTATACTGGAAAAAAGTCGGTATGGTGGATTTTCAGATAGGAGGGCAGACATGGCAAGAACCGTAGCAATCGGCATTCAGGATTTTGGTGATTTAATTCAAAAGAATTGCTTTTATATCGATAAGACTTCTTTTATCAGGGAATGGTGGGAGAGTAAGGACAGCGTTACCCTGATTGCCCGGCCCCGCCGTTTTGGGAAGACGTTGAACATGAGTATGCTGGAGTATTTTTTCTCGGTAAATTATTCTGACGGAGGTGGCCTGTTTGAGGGGCTTTCTATC
>SFDP01000056.1 GCA_004558185.1 Lachnospiraceae bacterium
CACCACGATATGCGAATATTTTGCAGGATTGTGGGAGTACGAAGTACGTAACAATCCGTAGGTATCATAGTTAGGGGCTTTTGACCCTAACATCATTTATTATTGTACATAAGAAATCATTTCCTCATCCACCAGCTCCAGCTTATTTACGGAAACCTCATAGGCCACTCTCTTTTCTGCATAGTCCTCAGATAGCTTTTTCATGTATTCCCTGCTCTGTATTCTTCCCCATACCATGCATCGGGTACCTACCTCAAAGCTGCTGGCAAAGCGTGCATTCCTCCCCCAGCAGATACAGGGTATGTAATCGGATTTCCCATAAGGACGGTTAACTGCAATCAGCAGGTCTGCGATTTCTCTGCCCAGAGGGGTCTTCCGATAGATCGGTTCCTTGCAGATGAAGCCATCCAGATAGATTTGATTGCTCTTGGCACTTTCTTCTACCTCCTCTACCAGCTCTACCTCTCTGGCAAAGACGGAAAGAATAAGTCGATTCTTCTTTTCCTCATGGCGATTATAGGATCTGAACTGTCCGGTGACCATGACCATTGCTCCCTTAAAATCCTGAGCAGTATCCATCAGTCTTTCGGAAATCATGATGGGAATAATATCACAGGAATCGCTCAGCCGCTGTACCTGAACATCCACCATATAAAATCCTTCTCCGAATATTTCATGGCTGTACTTAAATTCACTTACTATGGTTCCCATAATCACTACCTGATTGTTTTCCATTACCTTATCTGTCATTTCTGTTCTCCCTTCTTGTTCAAGAATTTCTTCCCTTCACGTAGTATTATTGTATAGATTTTTTTCTCCAGTAGAAGTGTCAGGCATCGCCGTTTTCTGCATCGCTTTTTGTTGCACAGCCCTGTAAAGAGTGCTATACTAAAGCGGTTTGATGCAAAACGTAAGTGATTTATTATCACTTTTTATTCATAAAGGCAGGAGGATTTCATGAAACAGAAAAGAAACGATATTCGAAATATAGCCATTATTGCCCATGTGGATCATGGCAAGACTACCCTGGTTGACGAGCTGCTAAAGCAAAGCGGAGTATTCCGTGCAGGTCAGGAGGTGGCCGAACGAATCATGGACTCAAACGATATTGAGCGTGAACGGGGAATTACCATTTTATCCAAGAATACTGCGATAACTTACAAGGATACCAAAATTAATATTATTGACACCCCGGGCCATGCGGATTTTGGTGGTGAGGTAGAGCGAGTGCTGAAAATGGTAAACGGAGTGATCCTTGTCGTGGATGCCTTCGAGGGTGCCATGCCTCAGACAAAATTTGTTCTGGGAAAGGCCTTGGAACTGCGTCTTCCGGTTATTGTGTGTATCAACAAAATTGACCGCCCTGAGGCCAGACCGAAGGAAGTCATCGATGAGGTTTTAGAGCTTTTTCTGGATTTGGATGCTTCCGAGGAGCAGCTGGACTGCCCCTTCATCTTTGCTTCTGCCAAGGGGGGCTATTCTTCTCTGTCCATAGATACTAAAGGCGAAAACATGGTTCCTTTATTTGAAACCATACTGGACTATATCCCTGCGCCTACGGGAGATCCTGATGCTGCCACTCAGGTTCTGATCAGCACCATTGATTACAATGAATATGTGGGAAGAATCGGTGTAGGAAAGGTGGATAACGGTACCATCCGCGTTAACCAGGAGGTGGTCATGGTCAACCACCATGAGCCCGGTAAGCAGCGAAAGGTGAAGGTATCCAAGCTCTATGAGTTTGACGGTTTAAACAAGGTAGAAGTGGCTTCTGCCAAAATTGGCTCCATTGTAGCGATTTCCGGCATCAGCGACATCCATATCGGTGACACTCTCTGCTCGGGAGATAATCCTGAGGCCATTCCCTTCCAGAAAATCTCCGAGCCTACCATCGCTATGAATTTTATGGTCAATGACTCACCTTTGGCCGGACAGGAAGGAAAATATGTCACCAGCCGCCATCTTCGTGACCGACTGTTCAGGGAGCTGAATACGGATGTGTCCCTTCGGGTAGAAGAAACGGATAGTACAGAGGTCTTTAAGGTTTCCGGCCGTGGGGAGCTGCATCTTTCCGTACTGATTGAAAATATGCGCAGGGAAGGCTTCGAGTTCGCCGTATCCAAGGCGGAAGTCCTGTATAAGACCGATGAGCGAAGCCAAAGGCTGGAACCCATGGAGCTGGCCTATATTGATGTTCCTGAAGAATTCTCCGGTTCTGTCATCCAAAAGCTCAGTAACCGTAAGGGTGAGCTGCAGGGAATGAGTCCCATCAACGGTGGCTGCACCCGGTTGGAGTTCTCCATTCCCTCCAGAGGACTGATTGGCTATCGCGGCGAATTTTTAACAGATACCAAGGGAAATGGTATTATGAATACGATCTTTGATGGTTATGGTCCTTACAAGGGTGACTTATCCTATCGAAAGCAGGGCTCTCTTATCGCCTTTGAGGCCGGAGAAGCCATCACCTACGGTCTTTATAATGCCCAGGACAGAGGTGTCCTGTTTATCAGTCCGGGAGAAAAGGTGTATGCGGGAATGGTAATCGGTCAGACCGGCAAAGCGGAGGATATCGAAATCAATGTATGCAAGAAAAAGCAGCTCACCAATACCCGTTCTTCCAGTGCTGATGAGGCTCTTCGCCTTTCTCCTCCAAAGCTGTTGAGCCTGGAGCAGGCATTGGAATTTATCGATGTAGACGAGCTTTTGGAGGTTACTCCCAAAAGTCTCAGGATTCGGAAACGGATTCTGGATCCTACCATGCGTAAACGGGCAGGAATCAAGAAAGGCTGAAGCCTTATTTCGCAAATGGCTGAGTGAACAAACAGATAATTTCAATGTGTACAATAAAAGAGCAGGAAAGCTCGCTGGGACTACTACGCTTTCCTGCTCTTTTTATTTAGTTATAACTATTCAGCCCCTTCGCAAAACCCTGCTGCGCAGCCTCTGAATAGTACATTTAGTCTAACTCGATCTCCAGGGTTACCGGACAGTGGTCAGAGCCATACACCTCAGTCAAAATCTGTGCATCCTTCAGCTTTTCCTTTAAGCAGTCTGATACCATAAAATAATCGATACGCCAGCCTGCATTTTTGGCTCTGGCCTGAAAACGATAGGACCACCAGGAATAAATCTCAGCCCGATCCGGATAGAAGTACCGAAAGGTATCAATGAAGCCTGCCTCCTGCAGATGATCCATACAAGCCCTTTCCTCATCCGTAAAGCCGGCATTCTTCCTATTGGTTTTGGGATTTTTAAGGTCGATTTCCTTATGAGCCACATTCAGGTCACCACAGAAAATTACCGGCTTCTTCTCCTCCAGGCTCTTCAGGTATGTACAAAAATCCTCTTCCCATTTCATCCGATACTCCAGCCGCTTAAGTCCATCTTGGGAGTTGGGCGTGTATACCGTAATCACATAATAGTCGGGGTATTCCAGCGTAATCACCCTTCCCTCCTGATCATGCTCTTCTATCCCAAGCCCCAACTGTACTGACAGGGGTTCATGCCTGGTGAAAATTGCAGTTCCAGAATACCCTTTTTTTATTGCATAGTTCCAATACTGATAATAGCCCGGCAGTTCCAGATCGATCTGTCCTTCCTGCAGCTTACTTTCCTGAATGCAGAAAAAATCTGCATCCTGCTCCTTCATCACATCAAGAAAGCCCTTCTCTACACAGGCTCTTAATCCGTTAACATTCCATGATACTAATTTCATCCTTACCTCCATTCCGTCCTTTGTCATCCGTCAAATCAAGCTCTGTTCCTCTGATTTCGTAATCTGGCAGTCCATATACTACCGTACCGGATTGCTGCGGTATTCCTCATTCAGCTCACGAAGTTCCTTTATTCCGTCAATATATGGCTGGTAATAAGCATCTACTGATCCTCCGCCTAAATTATCACAGCCATTGCAAAAATCACAGCCTCCTCCGCATTGGCTTAAGCCGTGCTGTACAATCTGAATTCTTTCCTCACGGGTCGTATCCTTAATCAAAAGACTCTTTCTTTCTCCCATTTTAGCCTCCTCTGTCAAAAATAATAAGTTGCAAATCCTTTTACTGTTATAGTAGAATACCGCAAGTATTGCCCTTCGTCAATACTTACCTACAATCCCAGAAGGTTGGTAGCAACCTGGAAATAGATGATCAAAGACAGGGCATCCACAATGGTGGTAATAAAAGGGCTTGCCATCACTGCCGGGTCGAAGCCCAACTTCTGTGCCAGCATGGGAAGCATACAGCCTACGATTTTGGCAATCAGAATCGTGCTCATTAAGGTCAGACAGATAACCAATGCAACACTTATTTCAATCCGATCAAATAGCAGCAGCTTGAGAAAATTTGCCAGGGACAGGGTAATTCCGCATAAAAGCGCAACCCGGGCTTCCTTCCACATCACCTTAACGCTGTCTTTAAACTCGATCTCATTCAGGGAAAGTCCTCGAATAATGGTTCCGCTTGCCTGTCCTCCCGCATTCCCTCCTGTTCCCATCAGCATGGGGATGTAGGCCGTCAAAATCACACAGGCACTGAGAGCCGTTTCAAAGGAGGCAATGATCCGTTCTGTAAAGGTGGAGGAGATCATTAAAAGCAAAAGCCAGGGAATCCTCTTTTTCCAGGTTTCCAAAATCCCCGTTTTCATATATGGCTTGTCAGAGGGCACAATAGCTGCCATTTTTTCGATATCCTCTGTTGCTTCCTGTTCCAGAATATCCACAATGTCATCTACTGTAATAATACCTACCAGCCGATTTTCCTGATCCACTACCGGCATAGCCGTAAAGTCATATTTTTGAAACAGCCTGGCAACCTTTTCCTGATCCATCATGGTACTGGCTGAAATCACATTTTCATGCATAATATCTGCAATCACTCTATCCTCAGGACTGAGCAGAAGTGCTCTCAGGGTCACCGTACCCACCAGCTTTCTTCTGCTGTCCAGTACATAGCAGACATTGATGGTCTCACTGTCCAGCCCGATTTTTCTGATTCTTTGAATCGATTCTGCCACTGTCAGATTTTCTTTCAAATCCACATATTCTACGGTCATAATGCTTCCGGCAGAATCCTCCGGATAACGCAGCAGATGGTTAATATCCCGTCTGGTTTCCGGACTGGCCATAGCCAGCAGCTTTTTGACAATATTGGCCGGCATCTCTTCCAGTAGATCGGTGGCATCGTCTGCCATCAGATTATCGATAATACCTGCTGCATCCCGTTCGGAAAGAGAGGTAATGATCATCTGCTGATTGTCTACCTCCATGTAGGCAAATACATCTGCTGCCATATCCTTTGGCAGAATGCGGAAAACCTTAAGCATCTGCTCTGCTTCCATTTTCTCCATAATAACCGCAATGTCTGCATCATTTAATTCCGTCAGCTTCTGCCTTAATCCTGTATACTGTCTGGTCTCCAAAAGCTCCTGTAGCTCCTCCAGCTCCCTTTCCAAATCCATGGTTATTCCTCCTTCCCTGCTTATTCCTTATTTCTGCAAAGCCACCTTAAGTCAGCAGTCTGCAGTGGGGGCAAAACAGCTTTCTTTTTCTTCGATTCTGCATTTTGCAGCCGTAGCCTCCACGATTTCTTTTATCAGTTTTTCTTTCTCTTCCTGCAAAAAAAAGACCTGAAGACTTACTTTGTCGGTATATTGAACATCTTCAGGCTGTATACCTGCCTTGCCCAGAATATATTGAATTTTGCCAATTCCCTGATAATCCGTTTCAATCCATAACCGTGTACCATAGCGAAGGGTGGCCAGTCTGCTGGCTGCAAGCCCCTCCTGCACGGCCCTGGTATAAGCCCTCACCAGTCCTCCGGTTCCCAGCAGCACACCGCCGAAATACCGGGTTACCACTACAGCCACATCTGACAGCCCTTCTCCCATCAGTACCTCCAGCATGGGGCGGCCTGCAGTACCTGATGGTTCTCCATCATCACTGCAGCGGCTAAGCTCTCCTCTGCTTCCGATAATAAATGCAGAGCAGTTATGTCTGGCATCCCAATATTTTCTTTTTGTCTGCTCGATAAAGCTTTGCGCCTCCTCTTCCGTTTTCACCGGTGCTATGGTGGCAATAAATCTGGACTTTTTTTCTACGATCTCATTGCTTCCTCCCTCAGTTACGATACGATAGGAAGCAGTCTTCTTTGTTTCTGCCATAATGACTCCCAACCTGCAGCCCTGGTTCCAAACCACTGCCTGCTCTTTCTTCTTTTTCCTTCTATATACATAAAAAGTTGTTGAATTATCAATATCTTATCACACCATGGCATAAAAGGGGAAGAATTTGTGTACAATTCTTAATAATTTCGAAAATCCTTTATTTACCTATTTTTTTTTGCTATAATCTTATGATACCAGGGTTAAAAGGTCTGAACCCACATGAGCTTGCTCAAATGTGGGTGAATGTCCTTGAGACCCGCCCAAATATGAGCTTAAAAGTGGGGCGTAAGCACCACGATATGCGAATATTTTGCAGGATTGTGGGAGTACGAAGTACGTAACAATCCGTAGGTATCATAGTGAATATGGGTATGTATAAAAGGAACCTTTGACTTAATTAAGGAGGCAAAATACATGAATTATGGCAAAAAAGGTGTCTCTGAGAAGCAGCAGGCACTGAATGCTAAATCTTCCAAATGGGGGCGGAAGGTAGCCCTTTTATTTTTAAAGGTTTTTCTGATTGTCTTTCTTTGTGTAGGAATCGTCAGCGCCTTTGGCGTGCTGGGTATCGTAAAGGGGGTCATCGACACCTCGCCGGATATTTCCCAGATGACCATAGCACCTACCCGTTTTTCTACCTTTATTTATGACAGCGAGGGAAACCAGACCGCCAAGCTGGTGGCATCCGACTCCAACCGTATCCCGGTAACCATGGATAAGATTCCGGAGGATCTGGCCCATGCTTTTGTTGCTATCGAGGATGAACGTTTTTATGAACATAATGGTATTGATATTAAGGGTATTATGCGTGCGTTTATGGTTGGTCTGAAAAACAAAGGCCACTTTTCGGAGGGTGCCAGTACCATTACCCAGCAGTTGTTAAAAAATCTGGTGTTTACCGATTGGGTAACCGAGGAGAGCTTTGCAGAGAAGCTGAAGAGAAAAATCCAGGAGCAATATCTGGCCATTGAGCTGGAAAAAGAGATGGACAAAAATACCATCCTGGTCAACTATATGAATACCATTAATCTGGGCCAGAATACCCTGGGAGTTCAGGCTGCATCCTTGCGCTATTTTAACAAACAGGTATATGAATTAAACCTGTCCGAATGTGCGGTAATTGCAGGGATCACTCAGAATCCCTCCCGCTATAACCCTATCACTCATCCTGATGAAAATGCCAAAAGAAGAAGCAAGGTGCTGACCAATATGCTGAATCAGGGCTACATCACTCAGGAAGAATATGATGAAGCCGTAGCAGACGATCCCTACTCCCGCATCAAGATTAATAATGAGGTGGTAGGTGACACCACCATTACCTCTTATTTTGACGATGCTGTTACCGAACAGGTATACAAGGACTTGATTGCTGCCGGATACAACGAAACTCAAGCTTACACTCTTTTGTATACGGGAGGCTTAAGTATTTATTCCACTCAGGATCCGGATATACAGGCCATTTGTGACGAGGAGTTTTCCAATCCGGATAACTATCCTTCCAATACCCGTTGGCTGCTCAGCTATCAGCTCAGTATTACTAAAGCCAATGGGGAAGTGGAAAACCACAGCTCAGAAATGTATCGTGCTTACTTCAGAGAAAATGGTAATCCCAACTTTAATCTGCTTTACTCCTCCCAGGAGGATGTCTATACCGCTATTGCCGAGTATCAGGCAGCAGTGCTGGAGCCGGGAGATGAAATCCTGGCAGAGAGAATTACGATCACTCCCCAGCCGCAGGTAACCATCGTGATAGAGGATCAAAGCACCGGATATGTTGTAGCAATGATTGGCGGCAGGGGTACCAAGGAGGCCAGCCGAACCTTGAATCGTGCCACCTCCTCCTATCGCTCACCGGGATCAACCTTCAAGATTATTGCAGGCTATGCTCCTGCTTTTGATACCGGACAGCTTACTCTGGCATCGATACAAAATGATGCTCCCTTTAATTATGATGACAGGACACCCGTAACCAACTGGGATGGCAAATTCCTGGGATTGACCAATCTGCGTCGAGGAATCTACGGTTCTATAAATATCGTTGCCGTAAAAACGGTGACACAGATTACCCCTCAGTTGGGTTATGACTATGCAGTTAATTTCGGTATCAGTACCATGGTTGCTGCCAAGGAGCTTAATGGAAAAACCTATACGGATATCAAACAGCCCATTGTTCTTGGCGGTCTGACCGAAGGTGTTTCTACCCTGGATCTGAACGCTGCCTATGCAGCCATTGCCAATAAGGGAACCTACATCGAGCCTAAGCTGTACACCAAGGTGGTAGATAATTCAGGAAACGTCATTTTAGACAATACTCAGAGTGAAACCAGACAGGTGATTAAGGAAACCACCGCCTTCCTGCTGACCAGTGCCATGCAGGATGTAGTGACCAAGGGTACTGGTACTGCCGTCAATTTTGGCGGTATGCCCATCGCAGGAAAAACAGGAACCAGCAGTGATTACGTTGACCTTTGGTTTGCCGGCTATACTCCCTATTACACCGCAACCACCTGGGCTGGCTATGATAACAATGCCCATATGCGTAGCGGACAGGGTACAGAATCGGAAAGAAACCTGGCAAAAACCCTTTGGAAAAGAGTTATGTCAAGGATTCATGAAGGACTTCCTTCCAAATCCTTTGAGATGCCTGCCGGTATCGTTCAGGCTACCGTTTGCTCCCGTTCCGGCAAGCTCCCTATTGCAGGACTTTGCGACCATACACTATACACGGAATACTTTGCTGAAGGCACAGTGCCTACCGAAGCCTGTAACGTACACTATCAGGGAAGCCTGTGTACCTACTCCAATCAGCCGGCCTGTGCAACCTGTCCGTTTAAAACAGAAGGGATCTTTGAGCTTACTCCTCCCGAGCATCCTTCTCTGCTCAGTGGTTCTTCCACCCTTACCGGTGGTACGCCAAATACCACTGCTCCAGATGGAACTACCGTTGTTGGCAGTCAGCCGCAGGAGGGTGAAGCAGGGGCAGCTACTCCTTCTATAACCTACTGTCCTCACAATGAGGCCTTTATGTCTGATCCTAATGCCCAGGCTATTCTTTCCTCCCAGTGGGCGGAAATCCAGGCCAGAAATCAGGCTGCTGCTCCTCAGCCCGCAGAACAGCCTGTAGAACAGCCCGCAGAATAAGTAATGGCGGACAAGCAGTGTATATCAAAAAGGAGGCCGTATAACTCGGCCTCCTTTTCTTATTCTTCTGTATTGCTTTCCTCTTCAGGAACAATGAAATCTTCTGTATACTCGTCAGGATTTTCATCGTCAATGTCAAAAAACTCCGGTTCCACCTTTGCTCCGCATTTGGGACAGAATGCACAATCTGCCGGAATCAGGCTCTGACAGCTCTGACACTTAATATCCCCCTTTAAATCTCTGATTCTCTTTTCCAGCTCCTCTACTGCCCTCTTAGCATCACGGATGGACTGTACCTGTTCTTCAAATTCGCAAACCACCTCAGAGTCCTTATAAGCCTCATAGTAGGCCTCTCCTATTTTGCGGTAATTTTTCTTGATCTCAGTTTCGATTCCACTGATCTGCCCTTTTAAATTGGCGATTTCGGCAACCCGCTTAGCTGCCTCTGCCGCTTCCTTTCCTTTGGTGGTTAGTGCTTCACTTAAACTTTCAAAAAATGCCATGACCATTCCTCCTTTTATTGCATAAAACGATAAATATATCTAATTATAAAGCTCTTTTTTTGTTTTTTCAACCAATTCTCTGTCATTTTATTTTATTTTTTCCCAGTTTGAGGACTGAATTTTTACAATTTCTTTTACCGTCAGGATATCCTCTTCCACCGTGAATCGAATATCGTATCCTCCAAAGCTCATCCCGTAAAGGTAGTCCTTCTTCTTATTATATGCTGCCCTGGGATCCTGAGACAGAAGTTCAAAAACGGTCTGCTGCAGCTTATCCGGTAGCAGAGCCTTAAGCTCTGGCGGAAGCACTACAGTAATCTCTGTCCGGCTATGAGCCTGTCCAAAGCCTCCTTGGGCTTTTGGATGACAATCCGTATAAGGAAGATAGGGCTTAATGTCATAAATTGGAGTACCATCCAGCAGATCTGCCCCGGATACGATCAGAATTGGACCATAACCTTCTCTGTGGGTGATTTCCTCCAGCTTTACACTGGACAAACCGATTCCATTAGGTCTAAACGGCGAACGTGTGGCAAAAACGCCTCGCCTCTCCTTTCCTCCTAATCGAGGCGGAGCCACCGTAAGGCTGTCATGATTTCTCTTATTTTCCGAAAATCCCCACAAAAGCCACAAATGTGAGTATTCTTCTATTCCTCTGATGGCATCGGGATTACGAAAGACTCCCTCAAAATAGATCTCTCCCCTCAAACCGGAAACCAAACCACTCTGCCTGGGTACTCCAAATTTCTCCGAAAAGTCCGTATGAATCCTTGCCACCACCGCTAAACCCTGCTCCATATCATTCCCTCTCAGCTAAGTAAAATCAGATAAGATCATTTCCTGAAAAGAAAGAAAGACTTTTCAAGGAGTATTCCTCAAAAAGCCTTCATTCACCTTACATTAGAGCTGTCTAGCGGATTTGAACCGCCGACCTCATCCTTACCAAGGATGCGCTCTACCTACTGAGCTAAGACAGCCTATCGATGAAACTCACCGACAAGGGCTATCTTATCATAAAGAGAATCTTCTGTCAACTTATATTTTCTTTTTTCTAAAATTTTCTTTCCATTTTTATGAAATCCATTTTTATGAAATCTAAAAAAACTAAAACCCTTTTTATCTATCTTCCTTTTCCTCAAGCAGCCTGCGCAGCTTACTCTTAATTCTCTGCAGAGCATTATCCGTAGACTTTTCGTCTCTTCCCAGAACCTTGGCAATTTCCGTATAGGCCATCCCGGTAATATACAAATCCAATACCTGCTTTTCCAAAGAGCTGAGCTGAGCGGCAATGGCTGCCTCCAGCCACGCTACCCTTTCCTGTTCCAAAACCATCTCTTCAGGGTTCTGGCCTTTCCCTCCTTCAAGGGCGTTCAACAGCGCCTCCCCCTTCTGGCCTTCTTCCGCATTTTTCACATAATGGCTGTAAAGAGAGATATAGGTATTCAGGGGAAAATGCTTCTGTCTGGTGGAAGCCTGGACAGCAGTATACATCTGCCTGGAAATGCACAGGTCTGCAAAGGTAAAAAAACTTACGTCTCTGCCGGTATCATAATCTCTGACAGCCTTAAACAGTCCAATCATCCCTTCCTGGATAAGATCGTCACGATCTCCTCCCAGAATAAACATGGAGCCTGCCTTTTTTCGTACCAGATTTTTATATTTGTCCATAATCAGACCTATGATTTCCTCTTCTCCGTCACGATATCTAAGAATCAATTCTTCATCAGAAAACTCCCTTTCCTTCTCTGCTTCAGACATATCTTCCTCCATTCCTCAAGCTCTCATCGTCACCTTTGGGACATCAGCAGTTTCTATTGTGTAAGCCCCTGCCTTACGATTTCATAGGCAATCACCCCTGCTGCAACAGAGGCATTCAGGGAATCAATATCTCCTTTCATCGGAATAGATGCGATAAAGTCACATTTTTCCTTAACCAGTCGACTTACCCCCTCTCCTTCATTGCCTATGACCAGGCCTATTGGTCCGGTTAAATTCAGCTTGTACATTTCTTCTCCACCCATGTCGGCGCACACGAACCACAGCCCTTCTTTCTTTAGGTCTTCGATCGTCTTGGACAAATTCGTCACTCTCGCTACCGGAGTATAATTTAAAGCTCCGGCAGAGGTTCGCGCCACCGTAGCAGTCAATCCAACTGCCCTGTTTTTGGGAATAATCACACCATGAGCGCCGGCCAGATTAGCCGTTCTGATAATAGCCCCCAGATTATGCGGATCTTCAATTCCATCCAGCAGAACGAGAAAGGGCGGCTCTCCCTTTTGCTCAGCCAGACTCAGCATATCCGAAACCTCTGCATACTCATATGCAGCAATATAAGCGATGGTGCCCTGGTGCTTTCCCGTAGAGGATAATTGATCAAGACGCTCCCTGGTTACATATTTGACCATAATATCCCTCTTCTTTGCCTCTCGCTTCAAGGTCATTATGGGACCGTCCTGTAGCCCCTCCTGTATATACAGCTTATCGATCGTTTTTCCTGAACGAAGTGCCTCAATTACGGCATTCCTTCCTTCAATAGTGAATTCCTGAACTCTCAACTCTACCTCCGTTTCTATTGAAGCCGTTATAATAGGCATTTCAGCCCCTCCTTAAACAGTTCCAGCATTCGGTCCTCCTGCCCCGTCAAATAAAGATACCCCATCAAGGCCTCCAGTCCGGTGGCCTTACGATAATCAGCAAGGGAAGCATTTTTGGCACAGGTTGCGGGCTTGGCGTTCTTCCCTCTCTTATATACGGCCAGCTCCTCCTCAGTAAGCAGTTTCTCAAGAGCCTCAGCCATACGTGCCTGAGAAACAGCTTTTACAACCATACTTTTTTTCTTATGCAGTTCGTGGGTCGGTCGATTGGCTCTTTCCACCAGGATCGTGCGTACCAGTAAATCAAAAATCCCATCTCCCACAAAGGCCAGATTCAGAGGACTGACAGTACGGATATCTCCCCCTCCACAATCAAACTCCCGCCTTAATTTATTCAACAAATTTCTTTCTTCCATACCTCTCAGGCTCTCTTCCACTTCACTCCTTCACGGGTATCCTCAAGAATAATTCCCTGCTCCAAAAGCTGCTGACGAATCTCATCTGCCCTGGCAAAATTCTTTGCTTTCCTGGCCTCCTGCCTTTCCTGAATCAATGCTTCAATATCCTGATCCAGAATCTCCTTCCTGCTCTCTAAGATCAGCCCACATATATCTGCCATCTCTGTCAATTGTCTGTACAGAGCCTGTATATAGACTTTGGAGCTTTCGCTGTCGGCATTGGTATTGGAAAACTTGACCAATTCAAAGATAGCCGCTATGGCATCTGCCGTATTAAAATCATCCTCCATGGCTTCTTCAAATTTCTCCCAAAATTTCTCTGCTTCCTTCAGGGAAATTTCTTCACTCTCCCGTAATTCTGAAAGGGTAGCCTTGGCAATCAGCTCCTGCAATCTTTCTGCCGCAGTCCTGATTCGTTCCAGACCATTTTTCGCCGCTTCCATCAAATCTGCCGAAAAGTTCAGCGGACTTCGATAATGGGCAGAAAGCATAAAGAAGCGCAGAACCTGCAGGTCGTACTTTTTACTGATGTCTCTTACAGTGAAAAAGTTTCCTGCGGACTTGGACATTTTCTTATTATCAATGTTTAAAAACGCATTATGCATCCAATATCTGGCAAAGGTCTTCCCATTAGCCGCCTCCGACTGGGCGATTTCATTCTCATGATGGGGAAAAATCAAATCCTCCCCTCCTGCATGAATATCGATCTCCTCGCCCAGATATTTTTTACTCATTACACTGCATTCAATATGCCATCCCGGGCGGCCGTCACACCAGGGCGAATGCCAGGCCGGCTCTCCCGCTTTCCTGGGCTTCCAAAGAACAAAATCCAGCGGATCCTCCTTCTGTTCTTCGCCGGATACCAGAAGAGAACGGTTCCCTCCCTGTAAGTCATCCAGATTTTTGTGGGAGAGCTTTCCATAGCCCTGAAAGCTTCTGGTCCGATAGTAAACGGTTCCGTCTGCTGCCGGATAAGCATATCTTTTTTTGATCAGAGTAGAAATCATATCCACCATACCGTCAATTTCCTTGGTAGCCAGAGGATGTGTAGTGGCCGGCTTCACATTCAGCCCCTCCATATCCTTTTTGCATTCTTCAATATAGCGCTCGGAAATAATCTGGGCATCTACCCCTTCCTCCATAGCCTTCTTAATGATCTTGTCATCTACATCTGTAAAATTAGATACAAAGTTTACCTCCAATCCTTTATGCTCCATGTATCTTCTTACCGTATCAAAGACGATCATGGGGCGGGCATTTCCAATGTGAATCAGATTATACACGGTAGGCCCGCAGACATACATTTTCACCTTTCCTTCTTCCAAAGGAACAAATTCTTCTTTTTGTTTTGTCAACGTATTATAGATTTTCATATTTCCTCTCATTCTGCTGCCATAGCAGCTTTTTCATTACAGGCGCCTCGTCATCAACACAGATCCCGGGTTGAAGGAACTGCACGCTTTCAACCCTTCCCCTTATTCTTCGGCCTTCTGTTTTCGTTTCAATTGTCTTACTTCCTCCTCCAGCTCCAATAGCCGATTGGTCAGGACACTGTTTGTATGCTGAAGGTTACTGATATCTTCTTTTACCGGATCAGGAAGATCCTGATCCAGCGTTTCCTGCGGATACGCCATGTTGTAGCGTTTTACTACCCTTCCGGGCACGCCTACCACTGTTGAATTAGGCGGCACCGCAGACAGTACCACGCTTCCGGCTCCTATCTTGGAATTATCTCCTATGGTAAATGAGCCCAGCACCTTAGCTCCGGCACTGATCATGACATTATTGCCAATGGTGGGATGCCTTTTGCCCTGCTCCTTACCCGTTCCTCCCAGGGTAACCCCCTGATAAAGGGTACAATTGTCTCCGATAATCGTAGTTTCTCCGATAATTACTCCATTCCCATGGTCAATAAAAAGTCCTTTGCCAATCTGTGCACCCGGATGAATTTCTATTCCGGTCTTGCGCACCGCCCTCTGAGAAATCAGACGGGCTAAAAAATAATGCTTTTTCAGATATAGCTTATGAGCCAGTCGATAATGAAGCATAACCTTAAAGCTGGGATACAAAAAAACCTCCCATGGTGAGTGAATAGCTGCATCCCGCTCTTTTATCAGCGCAATTTCCTCTCGAATATGCTTGATGAGTCCCATATATTCACCTCCTGTCCGATATAAAGAAAAAACTTCATCTCATTTAGAGACGAAGTTATCCGCGGTTCCACTCTAGTAAGGATCTAAGCGATCCTCTCTCAACACCTTTAACGCAGGTTAAACGTATTCGGCTACTTTTCTTTCACCGAATCGGCTCCCGAAGGCACTTCCATTCCTTTCCTGCCAAGGATGCTTTCAGCCAGCGACATCCTCTCTCTGTCACATTCCCGGAATGTACTTTTTCGTTCCTTGCCTTTTTCTATCCAAAGCTTTTTCCCCTACAATATATGGGAAATCAGACATTTGCTTAACTTGTAGGGTAACTATTCAGAGCCATGCAAATGTTCTATGAAATGAACCTCCTGCTTGCATGAATGGACATATCATCAAACATTTATATGGTGAAGTAACCACATGGGCAAAAGGAAAGCTGTGTGACAGCAATTTTGCGAATGGGATACTGAATCGTCACAAATATATCTACTTTAGAATATGCAAATTCTAAAATTTTGTCAATAGTTTAGACGATTTCATTCAGAAAGGCACCCTGAATCAGATAGGGGGTCAATTCCTTGATCGTCATATAAACTTCTGCCCCTCTTACCTCCTTCTGTCGGCTCACCCGGCTCCCAAAGGGCGTAATTTCCCATAGGTAACGGCCTTCATTCTGGGGCAGTATCGGATCCTCCACATCAATAAGGACTGCCCGGTTTTGAGAACTTTTTACCAGCTTCATCATTTCCTCAAGATGGATGATCCGAGCCATGATTATCGGCTTCTTCTCCTCTTTTTCTTCTATAAACCAAAAACTGCCCGGCACGGTCTCCATCATCTCCTGAACGGCAATCTCCTGACCTTCTCTTGCGTAGAGAAAAAAGCCCTCCAGCTCTCCTTCTCTCTCCAGCAGAAAAATATCTCCATTTTGTGCCTGCAGCTCTGCCAACTGCCTTTCATAGTAGCGACAGTCTCTTTTCACATAAATTCGGTGGCGCTGCTCCAGCCAATGATTGGCATAGTCTGCCAGCCGCTGATACTGTCTGCGTGCCTCTTCTCCATGGTCGGCACATCTTCCTGTTAAGCTGCTTAATTCATATCCTGAAAGCTGCGGAGAACACGGTTCCTTTCCGCTCTCCTCTGTGACAGCAGCCGCCTTAAGCTCTTTTCCCTGTCCTCCCTCTGCTGCCTTAAGCCTGGCTGTGCTATTTGCTTCCTCACCTTCCGTCATCCACCGATTTCGGGTCCCGATCAGGGGTTCAAGCACTTTTATCGGAAAATCAGGATTTTGAAAGTTCCATTGAGGCCTTTCATATACATAGGAAAAATCAAAGGGGTCATAGATCGCAGGATCTGCCGGCATCAGAAAGGTAAAGGGCAGTCTTTCTTTGTACATTTCCTGTATGGCAGTCATTAACAAAGCGGTCATTCTCCCATTATGACGATATTCTTCTCTGGTTGCCACACCTACAAGATAAGACAGTTCCTTTAGTTTATCCTGAATTTGAACCGGGTAGGGGGTTCGAAAAAGCATGGCCTCATAGGGCTCTTCACCAGTCACATAGGCAATATTGTCTTTAGCTTTTTGTTCATAATAATAGTCTACAAACTTCCGGGAATCCTCTTGAAAAACGCTCTCCCAAAGATTTCTGGTCAGGTTGCATTCAGTTCCTGTTAATCTGGTAATTTTCATCTTCTTCTCATCTTTCTTTTGGTAGTGTTAACCCCCATGCAGCATTCCATTTTGCTGTCCTACGGCTATTCATTGGTCACTGTTCTTTAAGCGGTGACAGCCCCCACAGCCCTCACATCTCTTACTGTCAGGGTTTTCATCAAAAAGTCTGGTGGGACTGTTCAGCAAACAGATGGCCTGGGCTGAGATTCCTGCTCCTTCTCCGGTAAAGCCCATTCCCTCTTCTGTGGTTGCTTTCACATTCACCTGATCCACATGAATATGGAGTGCCCCGGCAATATTGGCCCGCATAGCATCAATATAAGGACGCATCTTGGGTGCCTGAGCAATAATCGTAGCATCAATATTTTCGATAAACAGCAGCTTCTCCTCCACCATTTCCCCTACGGCTTTAAGCAGCTTCAAGCTGTCTGCTCCTTTCCATCTTTCTTCCGTATCCGGAAAATGCTTCCCAATATCTCCTAAAGCAGCGGCACCAAGAAGGGCATCGGATATGGAATGCAAAAGTACATCTGCATCAGAATGCCCCAAAAGGCCTTTTTCATAAGGAATTTCCACACCTCCGATGATCAGCTTGCGCCCCTCCACCAGCCGGTGCACATCATAACCCATTCCTACTCTCATTCTTTCCTCCAATTATTATGCAATAAGCACTCTTCGTACTTGTTTACTGCCCTATTGTAGCGTAATAGAGAGATTTTGTAAAGAATTCTAAAAGGACTTGACAAATTCGGGAAATAAGGACTAAGTTATAAGAAAAAAGAACGAAAGGAGATTTCCATGATTCCTAACGATCCTGTTATGCTGGTTTCTTTCCTGAATTTGAAGCTGAGAGACTATTATGGCTCTTTTGATGCTTTATGCGATGACCTTGAACTGGATAAAGCTGAAATTGAAAAGAAGCTGGATTCCATTGACTATCATTATCAGCCGGAGCAAAATCAATTTCTATAGCCTTTTCCATATCCTCTTTGACGAGCTTATGTAATCGAGTTATAATGAACATTGTTCAGTTTGGAGGTAGCATAATGAATCCCTGTGTAACATCGAAAGAGGCTATTTTGCAGGTATGCAGAAGCATTGTTGCCACAGAGGGCTTATCTGTGCTGAATATGCGTACTGTTGCCGACGAATGTCATATTGCTCTGGGCACCTTGTATGGTTATTATTCCAATAAGGATGATTTGCTGCTCTCAACCATCGATAGCGTGTGGAAGGATATTTTTCACATGAGTCAAAAATGTGAGACAGATTTTTCCTTTTCGGAATACGTCAACCATATTTTTATCTGTGTCCGGCAGGGCTCTGACAAGTATGTTGATTTTTTTGCCGCCCATTCCGTCAGTATCGCCAATTCTGAAAAAGGAAAGGGCCGGAACTTTATGTTTTACTTCCAAAAAAGACAGACGAATAATCAGGTTACTTGGATTCATCCGTTCCCGTTGTAGCTGAAAGTGCTCCATATACCACACATTGGCATCCCAATTGGTTTCCTTTGCTTCTAAAAATAAACACTTCCTTGCATTATCAACGATCTGCATGGAATTATTAACATTGACTACCTTACTGGCTACCACCTTACGGAAGCCCTCTATCTGTGTCAGTTCCATATACTCTTAACTTCCTGTAAAATTAACTCTCGTCATATCCAAACAACGCATTATTCATCGTCAAAATCTTCTTCATCCCAATCTGGATACTGTTGAATGTTTCCTTTTGACTTAATTATCCGAGGCTTGAAATTCTCCTGAACTTCACTGATTTTCGACACCGTAATTGTGAACATCCAATCATCTCCGAAGTCATAATGAAGTGCAAATTTCTGTCCCTTCTTTACTGACGTTATTATGACAAAATATCCACAAAGCCGTATCTCTTCATTGATCACATCATGAAGTTCACGGCCATACATGAATTTTTCATCCTTTTTGCCTTTATTATAATAGATCAGATCAAAGTACCTGGCGAAGCCCCCTCCTTTGATTTCGTATTTTGTGCCTTCATGTTTATGAAGACATTCAGCCATGCGGTCAATCTTTGCTTCGATAGCCTCATGTTCACTGCTTTTCTTTCTATCATTGTAGAAAATGTGGAAATAACGTTCTTTTTCATCAGACGGGTAAAGCTCATATATCCACGGCAAAATTTTTCTGGATGCTGGTTCAAAAATCAGTATGGATCACCGTGGTCGTGCCTACGATAATATCTTTGTGGAAAGGCTCTGGAGAACCGTAAAATATGAGGATGTATATCCAAATGCATATGAGACACCCAGAGAAGCACGTATCGGCATTAATAGTTTCATGAACTTTTATAATCTGTACCCCATTCAGAGGTGGAAAACAGGATTATATTTTCTGACTGATAACCTGTGCATTCATACAGCTTGGTTAGAAACGGGATTCTAACCTGTATT
>SFDP01000005.1 GCA_004558185.1 Lachnospiraceae bacterium
GGGGCGTAAGCACCACGATATGCGAATATTTTGCAGGATTGTGGGAGTACGAAGTACGTAACAATCCGTAGGTATCATAGTTAGAGGCTTTTGACCCTAGCATCATCTAATAAAAGCATTAATAAATTTTACAATCTTTCTTTTGTATCATAACACAAAACCCCGCTACATACTACCCATAGGCAGAATGTAACGGGGTTTTTTCAGTAAACGCTATCCTAACTGCAAATCCTATTTGCGAACCAGATATTTTCTCATATCAATAGCGCAGGCGATCAGGATGATCAAGCCCTTGATAATGTACTGCAGATTGGCATTGATGGATAAAAAGTTTAAAGCAACGAAAATTATACGGAGCAAAAATACTCCAATAACCACACCGCTGATTTTACCGGTACCACCGACGAAGGATACTCCTCCGATTACGCAGGCCGCAATGGCATCACACTCGTAGTTCAGACCTGTTCCCGCCTGATTGGAGCCGATACGTGCAGACTCGATAAAGCCGGTAATTCCATACATTATACCTGCAAGGGTATGTACCATGATGGTCGTTTTCATTACATTAACACCGGATACGTTAGCCGCCTCCGGATTGGAGCCCACCGCAAACATATTTTTCCCGAAGGTGGTCTTATTCCAGATAAACCACATGACAATGACTACAATAACCGCATATAGAACATAGTTGGGTACAGGTACTCCTGCGACCTTAAATAAGGAGCCGGTTACAAAATCCTTAAATGATTTATCCAGACCGGATAAAGGCTGACCGTTATTTCCGTTCAGCATAATATACATCAGCAGGGTACCATAAACGATCAACTGGGTTGCCAGGGTTACAATAAAAGGATGTAACTGAAACTTCGCTACAAAGAATCCATTCACCCAGCCTACTATACCACCTACTGCCATTACGATCAGGATAACCAGAGGGATGGGAAATACCGGCCAGTCCGGAAACATTTTGCTGCCATAGTCCACTGCCTGTAAAAGAGAGGCAGAAATACACGCCGTCAGACCAACCACACGCCCCGCAGAAAGGTCCGTACCAGTTAATACAATACAGCCTGCTATTCCACAGGCAATAGGAATATTGGCGGCAGAAAGACTGATGATGTTAATAATGGAGTTGGCGGAAAGAAATCTGGGATTCTGCGTATAAGTATAAATAACGGCAATAATTAACAGAAAATATAATGCGTTATTTAAAAAGAATTCTTTCCAGTATGTTTTTTTGTCTTTGCTGTCAAGAGCTTTATAATTGGCAGCTTTCGCCTGCATATTGGCAATTATTTTCATAAGACTCACCTCTCCTTTATACGTATTTTGCAGCAAGAGTCATTATCTCTTCCTGTGTCGTATTTCTGGCATCCACTTCGCCCGCCAGACGGCCTCCCGACATAACCAGGATTCTGTCACATACACCCAGCAGCTCAGGCATCTCTGAGGATACCATGATAACTACCTTTCCTTTGTTGGCCAAATCAATGATCAACTGATAAATTTCGTACTTTGCACCTACATCGATACCTCGTGTGGGCTCATCTAAAAGCAGTACCTCCGGCTCGGTCAGCAGCCAGCGTCCCAGGATCACCTTCTGCTGATTACCGCCTGACAGCGACCGGATCTTGGTTTCCTGAGTTGGTGTTTTGGTACGCATGGCATCAATGGACCACTGGGTATCCTCCTTCATTGACTTATCACTCAGATAAAGTCCTCTAAGGTGCTTCTTCAAGCTGGAAATAACCGTATTCTCCCGAATGCTTAAGATACCGAAAATCCCTGTCGCCCGCCGTTCCTCTGTCAGCAGAGCAAAACCGTTCTTAATGGATTCTCTGGCGTTTCGATTACGCACTTCCCTGCCATCCAGTTTGATGGTTCCTGCTTTTTTTGTAGCAATGCCAAAAAGAGTTTCCAGACATTCTGTACGGCCTGAACCATCAAGTCCTGCAAGACCTACGATTTCTCCCTCATGCACATTAAAGGAAACATCTTTCAATAAGGAATACTGTGCAGTCAGCCCACTTACCTCCAAAGCGACCTTTCCGGGCTTATTAGTCTTGGGAGGAAACTGATTGCCCAACTCACGACCTACCATCAGCTTGATGATCTTCTCCGTGGTCAGCTCACTTGCTGGCTCAGTTGCCACCCAGGTTCCGTCACGCATAACCGTCACTTCATCTGAAATACGCAAAATTTCTGCCATTTTATGAGATATGTAAATTATACCGCAGCCTCTGTCCCGCAGCATATTAATAATCTTAAATAAATGTTCTACCTCTTCTTCTGTTAAAGAGGAAGTAGGCTCATCAAAAACAATAATCTTTGAATTAAAGGAAACTGCTTTTGCAATTTCTGCCATCTGTCTCTGAGATACCGGCATGGTGCTCATTATTCTTTTGGGATCCACATCAATTCCCAGATCATTAAAAACCTTCATGGTGTCGTCATACATCTTTTTTTCATCCACCATGACTCCACCTATTTTCGGATAACGTCCCAGCCAGATATTATCCATGACGTTTCGTTTCAATGCCTGATTCAGCTCCTGGTGAACCATGGCTACGCCGTTTTCCAATGCTTCTTTTGAGTTCTTGAAGTTAACCTCTTTGCCTTCTAAGAAAATCCTGCCTTCATCCTTACTGTACATACCGAAAAGACATTTCATCAAAGTAGATTTTCCTGCACCGTTCTCTCCCATAAGGGCATGAACCGTACCCCGCTTCACCGTCAAAGAAACATGATCCAATGCCTTAACTCCGGGAAATTCCTTACAAATATCAGTCATTTGTAACAGAACATCATGTTCCATAACCTTCTCCTCCAATCACTTTACTGAAAAAGAGCAGCAGCTCTTAAGTGCTGCTGCCCTTAATTTCCTTTATTCTTTGTCTGCACGAAGCAGACGTTACGCTCTGTTTTCAGAAATTATTCTCCTGTGTAGGTAGCGTAAGGAATGTAAATCTTGTTGCTCACAGTTTCATCAATTACATAGCTGTCGGTATCAGCCATAACCTCTTTGCCTGCTGCTGCATTGCCTACTAAATGTGCAATACCGTTTGCCATACCTTCTGCATCCTGCTTGATCGTACCGGTCATCTTGCCGTCAGAAATCAACTGAACTGCTGCTGCAGTTGCATCCACACCAAATACAGGAATGGTCACACAGTCTGCTGTACCCAGATTGTAGCCTGCATCATTAAGAGCAGTGATAGCACCTTCAGCCATACCGTCGTTGTTGCAGATTACCAGCTCAATCATGTTGCCGTTTGCTTCATTGTACTGAGAAAGGTTGGTAACCATGTATGCATTTGCTGCAGTTGCGCTCCATGCACCATCCTGGTCAACCTGATATTTATCGGAATTGGAAGCATCGAAGTATTCTAATTCAGGCTTGCCTGCTGCAGTTAATACAGCGTTAGCATCTTCTACACCAAACTGAGTACGTGCAATAGCTTCTGCATTACCTAACTGACCCATGAACATGGCATACTGAATAACGCCGTCACCGTTTAAATCAACAGCATCATAGTTTGCTACCAGATAGTCGCCGATCATCTTACCCTGCATATGGCCTGCTTCGGGAGCATCTGTTCCTACGAATGCACATTTGTCATAGCTTCCAAGTACCTTGCCTGCATCCTCATCGCCTTCTACTGCACGATTAAAGAAGATTACAGGAATACCTGCAGCACTTGCCTTGTCAACGATTGCCTGGGAAGCATCTACGGAACCGGAGGTAACGATATTAACTACCAGTACATTTGCACCCTGTGCAATAGCAGTATCAATCTGCTCATTCTGTGTGGTCTGATTGTTGTTGGAGTCGTAATCCTGATAGGAAATACCTGCAGCATCTAAAGCTGCATCAAGGGCAGTACGCACACTTGCAATGTATGTATCGCTGTAGGTGTAGTAGAAAACTGCTACATTCGCACCGGATACATCTCCATTTGCTGCTTCATTGACAGCATCTGCCACGCTTTCCGCTTCTGTGCCTGCTGCTGCATCCGAAGAGGCAGGGGCCGATGTCTGCTGTCCGCCACAGCCAACCAGTAAGGTAGCAACCATGGCTGCAGAAAGCACTAAACCTAAGAGTTTCTTTTTCATAGTCTTTTCCTCCTAAAAAATATGCTTTTCTTCTGCATTAGCAGAAGTGGTTTTATTATACACCATTCCTTGTAAAAATCCAATGTTTTTTTCTGTTTTACACAAAAAATTCATATATTTATTATTAAATATATCTATTTTTCTCCACTGCTCATTTGCATTTACCAAATATAACTTGGTTCTTCTGTCTATTTTGCCGATAATTTATGCCCCTTCCATCATTTCCAGATAGTCTCTGTCCCAGAGAAGTATCTTCAGCTTTTTGGCTGCTTCTACTGCCGATGCGGTGAAATACTGATTGGTCAATACCGCCCCCACCATCCGGTCATAATAGTCTCTTCCTGCGTAGGCCTCCTGTACGGCCTTTACTCCTATAGGGGAACTGTAGCATTTACATTGAATTGCATAAGTAACTCCTTCCTTTTGAGCCAGTATATCTACTCCATAATCTCCGCTTCCTTTGGTTACCTCTACCTCGGTAAAGCCATTATTTTGCAGTAGGTCTGCACAGTAATATTCAAATTCATGCCCCTCCAGCCCATCAAAGGCTTTCACTCTGTTCTTCCTTTTTCTGTGCCGGAGCCATGTTCCCAGAGCCAGACAGAATAAAACGGCTGTACCGGCCACTGCCAAGAGTCCCCATAAGGGCTGTGATACTGCTTCCATTTTCCTCCCCTTCTTTGTCTTAATAATGCCGTATAACCTCTGACCATGAGGAAATACCGATTATTCTTTTGGCAAATCCGGTCACCTCCTGGGATTGGTTAGTATCAATATGCTTGAATACGTTGTAAATTTGCTTATGGCTGCCATCCGTATGGCAGATTCCCAGCGCCAGTCCCTGAGCCAGTTCTGCGGCTGCATCCGTCTGCCGATTCAGCAGCAGGGCATCGATATGGCTGTTAGCCTCAGCAATATAATAGGCATAGGCATAGGCTGCTGCCTGAACTGCTTCTCCCGAGGTTGAGGTGAATCCTACCTCACTCAGGGTTACGCTCCTTACTTCTCCCTGGGGATTTAAAAACTCCTCCCGCTGCAGGTAGTCGGTCACCACATTGATATTCTGTATATTTACCATAGGGGAATCTGCCGTATAGGTGATCAGATTCATCCTGCGATAATTGGATGGCATATTCCAAAAAGCTGCATGGGTAAGGGGTACCGGATAAGGATGCTGGGACAAATCCCAATCAATGTTGCCGTATTCCCTGATATAGGCATTAAAATGATCCAGCACGTCTCGGCCATCGTAGGCTCCGCTCTTAAGATTCCGGTTCCAGGTCTGATCAATAGGCATATATACCTTTGCATTGGCATTTACGCTTTTTATGGCGTTGTAAAATACACGAAATCCGTCTGCATAAGCTTCCGTATAGCTTTTCACGTCTACTGCCGGATAGTAATTCCATTCTGCCCGGGCATTGATTTCATTGGCGATGACCCAGCTTGTAACCTGGCCATGACCGGTTCCTGAATAACGTTCTGCCAGAAAGGTGGCTGCGGCAGCCAAATAGTCTACCCCATCCTTATCGGCAGCATTAAACATATAATACTGGCACTTTCCTGCACTTCTGGCCTCCGGATGAATCAGATCCAAATGTCCGCTGTTCCAGTCATTTAATAGGATTGCTGTAGTCTGTATCCCCATGCTGGTCAGCCTGGAGAAAACAATATCATATTCCGCAATCGTCTGGCCGTTAAAGGCGTAGGTTTTTCCATTGTATTGGTAGTGAATGGTGGGATAGTTTGCACTGCTGGTCTGACCCACAACTCTTCCCAACATAATATTGTAGGCAGCCTGCTTCACCCCTAAATCCTGCAGCTCACCGCTGTTCAGCTTATGAGGATCCACCAGCAGCCCTTTGATAGAGGCTGCTTTAGGATGGGCATACTGGTACTTAGCCATTGCTTCCGGGTTCGTAATATAGCTTTGCCCGGAAAGCAGCACATACTCCCCATTCTGCTTAATCCCCACTGCAAACTTATCAAACAGACGGGAACCAGCCTGTTTATAGTTTAAATTAACCGTAAAGGAAAACTGATCATCCGACTTTCTCACGGAGGAAATAGGCTTTTGTCCTTCGCTCAATCCCTTCTGATAAACCGCAATATTGAAAATATAGAGCCTTCTGTCATCACTTTTGGGAATCCCCTTCATGCTTCCGCTAATGACCACTTTTCCGGCATCCTCCGATGATATTTCACACCGTTCAATGGTGGCAAAGCCCTCTTGGTTTCCGGCAGTTACCTCAATCTCCTCAGGCCACATCTGCTGCCAGGCCTCCTGAAGTCCTCTGGCTTCCTCGTTTCGGTCTGCCGCCTCCTCCATAATCAGCTCCGGTACCTCCCGCGTTACCTGCCCAAGCAGCTTTTGATTATGCTCCAGCAGAGCTGCTCTGGCTCTCCTGTCACTATTTTGGCTGTATAGTTTTCCCAGCAGGACTATCCCTACAGCTCCTCCCGCCAAAAGAAGGATGAGCAGAATCGGCAGAACACGCAAAGTACCGTTTTTTCTTCTCTTTTTCTTCTTTTTCATTATTCTTTAGCTTTCCTAGTTTCCACCATAAAAAATCCGGGCAATAGGTGAATCCTCTGAAAGAATTACCGTTTTATTGTCCCCTTTTATGGATTCTTTCAATGCATCAAGACTTCTGACAAAGCTGTAAAAATCACTTCGGCTTTCATCCCGATAGGCTTCTGACAGTATACGCATATATTCCGCTTCGCCCTCCGCCTTCAGAATCTCCGCCTGCTTTTGTGCCTCAGAAAGCAAAATACTTACCTCTTTATCAGTGGTATTTTTAATGATCTGCGCTTCTGCACTTCCCTCCGCCGTGTAAGTGGCTGCAATATTACTTCTCTCCGAAATCATTCGCTCATAAACCGCTTCTTTATTGTCATTGGGCAGGTCCAACTGCTTCGTTTCAATAGAGATTACCTGAATTCCATACTGGGTGAATTTATCTCCGATATTATTGATAATGGCTTCTGCCAGCTCACCATCTCTGCCGGAAATCACCTCTTCCTGAAGAAGCGAGCCGATAATGTTTTTAATGGAGTTATACACTATGGTGTCGATCCTGCTTTCCGCATTGCCAATGGAGCTGTTCAATGTCTGTACAAATTTAACAGGATCGGTAATTTCCCACAAAACATAGCTGTCCGTAATCATGGTTTTCTTATCCTTGGTTATGACATCCGAAGGAGCCAGATCATAGACCAGAATATGCTTGGGCAGGGTCGATTGAGTCTGTAAAAAGGGGATTTTAAAGCTCACGCCTGCCTGGGTCTGGACATGATTGATTTTTCCAAACTGACGAATAACGGTATACTCATTTTCCTGTGTGATGACCAGGGAGGACAGCCCTAAAAACAGGAGTACAAGGACTCCTATAATAACGATTATTTTACCTGCTTTTTTCATCCTACTCTCCATTCTGAAGCGTTTTCGCTGAGGAACGCAGGCCGAATTTCAGCTTCGCTCCTGCGTTCAGGGGATCTGTGACGCTTCAGCGCAAATCCCGTTGAAAAATAAGCTGTCGAGCTTATTTTTCAATCTACTCCTCCTGACTGACTGCTTCCGGTTCAGCGGTCGTATTATTGGCTGCTTTTTCAGAATTTTTTATTTCCTCAGAAAAGAAAGAATCCAGTGGCAGTATCTTCTGTACTCCATTGCCGGAATCGATGATTAGTTCCAGATCTGGAAGTACCTCTTCCATTGTTTCATAGAACATTCTCTGTCTGGTTATCGTCGGATTCTTTATGTATTCTTCATACATGGCATTGAATCTGGCTACCTGACCGGTTGCTTCATTAATTCGCTCCTGTTTATAGGCTTCCGCTGCTTTAATGATCTTATCTGCTTCTGCCTGCGCATCCGGCAGCTTTTCGTTGCGGTATTTATTGGCGTTATTGATGGCTGTTTCCTTACCCTGCTTTGCCGTTTCCACATTTTTAAAGGCTTCCATAACCTCTGCCGTAGGAGGCTCTGAATCCTGAATCGTGATATTCACCAGAGAAATGCCTATGTCATGCTGCTGCAGCTTTTCAGATACCATATCCCGTATGGTGGCCTGGATCTCATTTTTCCCTGTAGTCAAAACACTGTCCACCCCATAGCTGCCGATAACCGTACGGATGCAGCTCTGTGACAGATTTTTCAGAATTTTTACCGGATCTTCCGATGCGTAGACTGCTTTTACAGGATCAGAAATCTTATATTCTACAAAGAAATCTACGTTGATGAAATTAAAATCATTGGTAATCATCACCGATTCTTCCTCGACCGAAGCATCTGTATCCAGTACATAACCAATCGGAAAGCCCTGAATTGTGGTATTCACCTTTTGTACCTTTTGAATAAGGGGGATTTTAAAATGAAGCCCCGGCTCGGTAACTGCCTCTGCCTTTCCCAGAGTAGTCAGCACCGCCTGCTCCTGCTCCCTGATCTGATAGGTAGAGCCACCGGCAATGATCGCTGCTGCCGCTGCCACCAGTAATGCCAACCCTATCTTTTTCCCTTTAGCCCAGACCGCCTTATCGGTATATCTGGGAATCCTTCCATCCTGATTCATTTCTTCCTCCATTCCAAGCATTAACGTATTTCTTATAAGCCTTATGCACTTATGTTTTCAAACTGTGACTGGTACAGGGAGGCATAAAATCCTCCTTTTTCCAAAAGCTCCTGATGATTTCCCTGCTCCGCAATATCTCCATCTTTCATTACCAATATAAGATCTGCATCCTGGATAGTAGAAAGACGATGGGCAATAACAAAGCTGGTTTTTCCTTTCATCAGATTATTCATTGCCTTTTGGATCCTTCTCTCCGTTCGTGTATCCACACTGCTGGTAGCCTCATCCAGAATAAGAATCGGATTATTAGCCAGAATTGCCCTGGCAATAGTCAGAAGCTGCTTCTGCCCTTGGGAAACGTTACTGGCATCCTCATTCAGCTCCATCTGATAACCATCCGGTAAGGTCTGGATAAAATGGTGTGCATGGGCTGCCTTTGCTGCTGCGATAACCTCTTCATCCGTAGCCTCCAGCCTTCCGTAGCGAATATTTTCCATAATGCTTCCCTTAAACAGCCAGGTATCCTGCAGCACCATGCCGAAGGCCTCTCTCAGCTCTGAGCGGTTATATTCTTTGATGTTATGGCCATCTACTTTTATACAGCCTCCATTCACATCATAAAAACGCATGAGCAGCTTTACCATCGTGGTTTTCCCTGCTCCGGTAGGCCCTACAATAGCCACCATCTGCCCCGGTTTCACATGGCAATTAAAGCTGTGGATAACCATTTTTTCCTGTGTGTAGCCAAAGGCAACCTGTTCAAAATCCACCTCTCCTCTGATTTTCTGCAAGGGAACCGGATTTGCAGTCTGCTGATCCTCCTCCTCTTCATTTAGAAACTCGAAGACTCTCTCTGCCGCCGCTGCCATAGACTGAAGCATATTGGAAACCTGTGCAATCTGCATGATCGGTTGAGTAAAATTCTTTACATATTGAATAAACGCCTGAATATCTCCTACCTGAATGCTTCCCTTAATCACCAGATAGCTGCCGCTGATGGCCACCGCCACATATCCCAGATTCCCTACCAGGTTCATAATAGGCTGCATCATCCCTGAAAAAAACTGGGATTTCCATGCTGACTCATAGAGTCTGTTATTGGTTTGCGTAAATTCTTCCAGAACAGTCTCTTCACGGTTAAATGCCTTTACAATATTCTGGCCGCTGTAGGTTTCTTCTACCTGCCCATTAATCTTTCCCAGGTAGTTTTGCTGATCCACAAAATATTTCTGACTGTGCTTAACGATAAAGCCAACAAGACCACCCGATACGGGAAGAATGATCAGAGCAATCATCGTCATCACCGGGCTGATGAGAAGCATCATGATCAGTACGCCGATCAGCGTTGTTGCTGCTGTAATCAGCATGGTTACACTTTGGTTCAGGCTTTGTCCCAGTGTATCGATATCATTGGTAATGCGGGACAGCACCTCTCCCACCGTTCTGGATTCAAAATACCCCAAGGGAAGCCGGTGTATTTTTTCAGAAATCTCTTCCCTGAGCTTGTAGCACAGCTTCTGAGATATACCGGTCATGATCCAGCCCTGTACAAAGGATAGGCAGGAGCTGATCAAATATAACACCAAAAGAGCAATCAGAATCTTTCCGATTTTTTCAAAATTGATTCCTCCTGTGCCGGACAGCTTATTCACTAATCCCGTGTAAATTTCAGTGGTTGCTTTACTCAGTACCCTGGGACCAAAGGTATTAAAAGCAGTTCCTCCTATGGCAAAAACAATTACCATGAGTAGTGCAAATTTATATCCTCCCATATAAGCCAGCAGCTTTCTCGTGGTTCCTTTAAAATCTCTGGCCTTTTCTCCCGGCATCATTCCTCCTCCAGGATGGCCGTGGCCATGTCCAACCCCCGGCCTTCTGGGGGCTCTTGTGGTTTCACTCATCCTGCTAGCCCTCCCTTCAGCTCTGCCTCAGACAACTGTGATTTGGCAATTTCCAGATATTCCTCGCAGGAATTTAAAAGCTCCTGATGGGTTCCTTTTCCCACAATTTTTCCATCCTCCAGCACCAGAATCTGGTCTGCGTTTAAAATGGTACTGATCCTTTGAGCCACAATAATTACTGTGGCTTCTTTCGTTTCTTCATTGAGTGCTTTTCTTAAGGCCGTATCCGTTTTATAATCCAGGGCAGAAAAGCTGTCATCAAAAAGATAGATTTTGGGAGCAATAGCGATCGCTCTGGCAATGGACAGCCGTTGCTTCTGCCCTCCTGAAACGTTACTTCCTCCCTGTGCGATTTCGCTGTCATACTGTTCTTTTTTCTGTTCAATGAATTCTGTGGCCTGTGCAATTTTTGCCGCCTTTTTCATGGCCTCTTCTTCAATTGCTCCGTCTCCAAATTTAATATTGGAGGCAATCGTACCGGAAAACAGCACCGCTTTTTGTGGAACAAACCCCAACAGACTGTGGAGCTTTTTCTGGGAAAGCTCTCGAATATCTATTCCGTCAATAAGGATCCTTCCCCCAGTTACATCATAAAAACGGGGGATTAGGTGCAGAAGGGTAGACTTACCACAGCCTGTACTTCCAATAATTGCTGTGACCTTACCCGGACTTGCCGTAAAGCTGATCTGCGATAAAGCATCCTCATCTGCATTAGGATAACGAAAATTCACCCCTTCAAAGGTCACCTCTCCCTTAGGCTCCTTCAGAAAATCATCCTTTACTTCTTCCTGATCCTGTATACTTATCCTGGTATGCAGAACCTCCTCAATACGGTCTGCTGCAACTCCGGCTCTGGGGAGCATGATCGAAATCATGGTAAGCATCAAAAAGGACATAACGATCTGCATGGTATAGGTGATAAACGCCATCATATCACCTACCTGCAGCCTCCCCAGGTCAACTCCCTTTGCTCCTGCCCATACAATTAAGACCGTAATACTATTCATAATCAACATCATGGCCGGCATCATAAAGGTCATCACTCTGTTGGTAAACAGTTGAGTTTTCATTAAATCCCTGCTGGCTGCCTCGAACCGCTTCATCTCATGCTCTTCCCTGCTAAAGGCTCTGATTACCGGAATTCCTGTCAGAATCTCTCTGGACACCAGATTGAGTCGGTCAATGAGCGTCTGTACGATTTTAAACTTAGGCAGAGCTATTTTCATCAGAGCAATCACCAGAATCATGATGGCTCCTACGGCAATAACGATGATCCAATCCATTCCGGTTCTGGTTCCGGCTACTTTAATGATTCCTCCAATGCCCATTATCGGCGCATAAACCACCATTCTGAGCAGCATAACGGAAACCATCTGAATCTGCTGAACGTCATTGGTGCTTCTGGTAATCAGTGAGGCCGTAGAGAATCGGTCAATTTCCGTATGGGAAAAGGAAACTACCTGATGAAAAATCCTTTCCCTCAGATTTTTACCAATCAAAGCTCCGGCACGGGAAGCCAAAAGTCCTACCAGAATGGCACATAACAGCATGGCCAGTGTCATCCCCAGCATTTTCGCCCCGGTGGTCAGGAGATAGTTTAGCTGAATATTCCAGTCTGCTGCCCCGACTGCCACTTCTTTGTTCTCAATCCCTCCCTGCATAATTCCAATATCAATAATGTCTGCTGTATATGCGGGCAGGGAAAGCTCACAGTAAGCCTGTACGATCAATAAAAGAACG
Organism: Lachnospiraceae bacterium; assembly: GCA_004558185.1. Lineage (GTDB taxonomy): Bacteria > Bacillota > Clostridia > Lachnospirales > Lachnospiraceae > SFDP01. Next base: position 12,329 of record SFDP01000005.1, read on the forward strand.
ATGGCAAGGACACTGTACTTTACCTCCCTGAGATACTTAATAATTTTAAACATAAGCATACCCTTCCTTAATATAAATCATTTCGTCTATTCAGAACCCCATTTGCAAAATCGCTGTTACGCAGCTTTTCTTTTGTTTATGTGGTTACTTCTTTTTATACTATCTTTTTCTTTTAGATCGTTACTGTTTATCTTAGCTTTATCATCTATTAAGGTCAATAAATTTTCTATAAAAATTTCAGCTATTTGCGTTAATGTTTTAACAATAACTTTTCATTTGTACATTGTATAAAATTTGCAACAATGCTGTATATTATTGAGTTTCCCCTGCTTTCATGGTATTCTTTTTTCAGCACACAAACTGAGTTTGGTAAGGGGACCGACTAGTATAACCCACACGAAATAACCATATGTTTCACTTGCCTCTGAATCCGATAGCACATATCCAAAAGCCTCAACGTAGCCACCGCTACGTCTGCGTTTTTGAACATGCACTCTCGAATCCAGATTCTGCGCGAAACATAAAGGCATTTAGTGTGGATTATACTAGGTAATAACAGATTTGCATTATTATTTTTAGAGGAGGATTTCCATATGTACAAAATGAATCCCGAATACGCCATTGGTATTCATGAATTGGATGAACAGCATCAACATTTATTTGCTTTGATCGAACAGGCACAGACTTTATTAAAGGATGAACATATTCTTTATAAGTATGATGAACTGATTAAGATTCTGCAGGGGATGAAAGACTATGCTGACAGGCATTTTCATGCCGAGGAGGCCTTAATGGAATCTCTGAACTATCCACGTTACAAGCTACATCTGGAGGCTCACGAGGACTTCTGCAAGAAACTGGATTCCTTCCATCTGGATATGGAAAGCATTTCCCTGGGAACCCAGGACAAGGTTCTTATGGAGCTTTTTGACTATCTGAACCATTGGCTTCAGGTGCACATTCTGGACTGTGACCGTAAAATTGCCCGCTTTATCAATGGGGAAGCCATTGAGGCTTGATCAGCCCGCTTCCCTGACCCGGTAGAGGTAGGCATTGCCCTTTTTGCCTATCCGTTCTACCAGATTAAGCTGATGAAGAATATACAGGATCTGGCTTGCCCGATCCTGTTTTATTTTTACTGCTTTTGCGAAGGTTTTTACACAAAAGGGCTCCTCTAAGCCATCGGGAAGTAGCTGTAAATAATCCCGGGGACAGGTTAAGTCGACCTCCTTTACCAGACAGAGGGGAATCCTGTCGTAACGATGGCTTCCCCTTTTTCTATCCTTGCTCCAGCCATTTAATAGTCGGTATTCCTCCATATCCAAAAAGACGACTTTAACGGTCAGATTTTCATATTCCAGAAAGCTCTTGATTTTGTACAGCTCCTTAAAGGCATCATACAGGCTTCCGGTTTTGGGAGACTTCCTTTTTTCACTAAATTCTCCGGTTTTTTCATCGATCCAGATCACCCATTTTTTATACGGTAGTGGATAGATAATGGTAACGGGATACTGGGGCAAAAAGATTTCCAGCTTTCTTTTGAGGGAAAAGAAATTACGTGTCTGGATTTCCAGAATTTCTTTTCCCGTAAATATATCTGCTACCAGGTTTCCAATGGGAATTTCCTGTTTACTCGTATCCGGCTGGTAGTAATTCTTCAAAATGGCATGAACCGTTTTTTCCGACAGAGTACCTATACCCTGCCGACTTCTTTCTGTCAGCATTATTTTCCTCTTTGCTGCCTCAAACCTTTCCTGATCGATATCCATTTCCTCTTACCTCTTTTTCTCCGGGTCCTGCTTTCTAATAGCCTCGTATCTTATCTCCACTGTCATCCTCACCTTTGTCAATATTTTTAATGGTCACAAAATAGCTGTAGCTCGGATTGACCTTTACCTCTACCCGATCTCCTGTCTTTTTCCCGAGCAAGGCCTTACCTAAAGGAGATTCTATACTGATTAACTGATTTAGAGAATCGCCTCTTACTGTGGTAACGATACGATAGCTTTCCGTAAGCCCATCCTCTTCAAAATAAACCTCTACCCGATCATTCATTCCTACTTCATCTTCACCGGAGTGGTCGGCAATAATCTGCGCTGTACGAATCATTCTCTCTAAATAGCGGATACGGCTTTCATTTTTGTTTTTTTCCCGTTTAGCCGCATGGTATTCGAAATTTTCACTTAAGTCACCATGGGCTCTGGTTTCTTTTACTTCCTCTAACAACTGTTTTCTCAGCTCCAGCTTTCGATATTCAATTTCTTCTTCCATTTTTCTTACATCAGATTCCGTTAACTTATCGTACATGGTCTCTCCCTTAAAAAGAGACTGCCATACAAGATTTTCTTATATGACAGTCCTTATTCTTTAAATAGAATTCCGCTTTTTCTTTAGTGAGTCTTAAATAAGGCAACTGCCCTTTTCAGCTCTTCCATCTTTTCCTTCAATTCTTCACTGGCTGCTGCCAAAGAGGTAACGATTTCTTCCTGACCCTGTGCAATCTGATAAACATTGGCAGAGGAAGCAGCCGTTTGCTCCGAAGCTGCCGATATGCTGGAAATTGCCCCCAGAGTTCCCTCTCTCTGGTTATCCATGGCTCCTATACTTGATGTCACCTGTCGGATATCTTCCATCATACTTTCCGTAGAGCGATAAATCTCTTTGAAGCTTTCTCTGGTCTCCTCCACGGTGTTGGACTGTTCTTTTACAATCTCTTCTGCTTTAACTGCTGTCTTCACTGTATCTTGGGTCTGTTTTTCTATACCCTCCACAAGCCGTTTAATTTCCTCGGCCGCCTGACGGGAACCATCTGCCAGCTTACGGATCTCTTCTGCCACTACCGCAAAACCTCTTCCGGCATCTCCGGCTCTGGCCGCTTCAATGGAGGCATTCAGGGACAGCAGATTGGTCTGCTGAGCAATTTCAGAAATAATATCCACAAATCCCCTTATTTCAACAGACTCCTGTGCAAGTAATCCAATATCTTCCTTTACTCTGCCGGTTATGGCAATGGTATCCTTAGTCTGATTCGTAAGGATATCCATCGTTTTAATGCTCCTGCTTACCACCTCTTTGGTTTCTGCGGAATTGGCGGTGGTCTTTTCCATTTCTTTGCTGATGGCTTCAAGAGTTTTGGAGAGTCCATCCATCTGAATTAAGCACTGCTGTGCATCTTTGGCCTGTTGGCCTACCCCCTGATCAATTTCATCCAATGCCTGAACGATTCCTTCAGAGGATACCTCCATTCCTTTGGACACCTTTTCGACCTCTATTGCTGAGCGACTCACCAACTCGATAATCCCGTCAAGATGCTGCAGTAATTCGCGTGTGTTATTGATTACTTCCGCAATATTCCGATTTAATACAGTAAACTCACTTCGTCCCTTAGTCTTCATCTTAACGGTTAAATCTCCGCTGGCCACCAGCTTTAACCGTTTGATAATGCTGTTCATGCTGCTGGTAATATTAAAGGAAATTCCCAATGCCACGATCAGGGCAATTACGCAGGCAGCAATAACAAGAATAAAGGTTATTCTCTTAATTTCATTTGCAGTCGCCGTCACTTTGTGACGTGGAACCATATAAGCCAGTGTGGCCTGGCTTTCTTCACTTTTGCAGTAAAGGAACAGGTATTCTACACCCTCATACTCTATATATTTAGTCCCTGCCATCTCCTCCGCTGCCAGACATTCCTGAAAAAACACCTGATCGGCGAAGGTAATCTGAATGGGATTGGTATCTTCTTTACGGATCACTTCCCGGTTGTCCGCTGTAATAAAGCCGATTAAAGCACCATCGGAAATATCGATTCCTTCCAGGGTTTCCAAAACCGCTGCGCTGCTGATATCTACAACCAGTACCGCCCGATTATTAGAGAAAACGGACATATAGGAAAGAATATAATCTTCGTCTGTCTGTTCCATCAACGTATCCATCTCGGGATGGGTACCGATCCAACCGGTTATCTCTTCATTGAAAACTGCCGTACCTTCCTGCGTTTCCTGCCACTCCTTAAAGAATCCTTTACGGCTGGAATCTATAGAAACAGGATCAATGATTTGTGCATTGGAGGCAGGTACGATATATAGATTGCCGATAAAGTTATTCAGCATCATTTTTACCTTTAATTCTGATAAAATCTTTTCTCGAATCTGTTTGATTTTTACCTCATCATTATCATATGTTCCGTATACCATATTTTGCAAATCAGAATTCAGCTTGATCTGAAGCGCATCGGTGCGGATTAAAGAAAGTCCAAAATCAATGTATTTTACCTTTGTTTCTATTGTATTCATTGTAGACGCTTCATAATTGGCAATCATCCCGGACTCCGCCTTCTTATAGGATACTGTCCCGACTATTACTACACACAGAATAGGCAAAATAAATCCGGTAAATAATTGGAATTTAATATTAATATCCAACGAAAACTTTCTTTTTCTGCTTTGTTTTACAGCTTCCTTTTTATCCTTTGCTTCTCCATCCATTCTTTTTCCTCTTTCTGTAAGATGATTCCCGGATCAGCCCTTATTCGGGATTTCCGGTTTTTCATATTAGTACAGCTTTTCTACTACGGCTTTGGAGGTCTTCCTGTTATTTTCCTTAGAAGCTTCCTTATTTCGTCGGTAGTATTCCTGAAACAATACGTCAATAATGTAAAGCTGGCTCAGCTTTGCCCCCATACTTCCTCCGTCCAGAGGCCCTTCATTAGACCCACATACCAGGAGGGTATCGGTATAGCTTGTTAATGGAGACTTCAAAAAGCGAGTGATTCCTACCACCTTAGCCCCTGACTTTTTGGCGATCTTGGCCACGTGTACATTGTCTTTTGTGGATCCGGAATAGGAAATAATAACGATCAAATCTTTCTCGTCAGCCATGGAGGCTGTCATTGCCTGCATATGTGGATCGTCAACACAGCTTACCTTGTTCGTAATTCTTAAAAACTTATTTCTGGCTTCTTTAGCGCTGAGAAGAGAATCTCCCACTCCGAAAAAATAAATCGTTTTTGCTTCCTCCATCATCCGCAATGTCTTTTCAACTTCCTCTTCCTGAATTAACAGCCTTGTTTCTTTCAGAGCGCTGATATGACCTTGGAGAATTTGATCCAGAGTAAAGCCCAGAGAGTCCAGCTTGAGCAGGGAGTCCTGCGTTTCCTTAGCCGAACCTTCATCCGGGGACATACTTAGGGAGAGCTTCATTTTAAACTCCTGGTATCCTTTGAGTCCCATAGTCCGGCAGAAGCGATGTACACTGGCATCTGCTACCTTACAGGCATCTGCCAGATCGGTAATTGACATAAACAGTACCTGATTGGTATTTTTTATCACAAATTCTGCTATCTTTTTCTCCGTCTTTGTAAACTGATTGTAAGATACCTGTATATCTAATAGTAGGCTTTGCTGTGCCATGGTTTCCCCCTGTCTTTTACTCATCTTTGAAGGAAAAGGCATGGAGGAGACCCATGCCTTTTTAGTTGTTTGATCAGCAGCTCTTTTTCTTTGCCTCTTCAATCATAGCTGCTGCTTCCCTGCATATCGCATAATCGGCTTCGATCAATTCTGCCAAAGGTGCCCGTACACTTCCAATATCAGGTCCTCCCTGTATACGGATCACTTCCTTGATTGCTGCATACATATTTCCATGTGTAGAACACAACTTATAAATAATTCTGCAAATATCATTCTGAATTACTCTTGCCTCTTCCATCTTCCCTTCAAGGAAAAGCTCCCTTACTCTAAGGAACAGTTCAGGCATAGCTGCATATGTACCGCCAATACCACCGATAGCACCTGCTGCCAGACCGGAAAGAAACTGTTCGTCAGGTCCATTAAAGACGATTACATCCTGATCTCTGAATAGTTGAATATCCTGTACCGGCATGGAGGAATTCTTTACCCCAATCACTTTCTTATTTTTCATCATTTCCTGCAGCAGCTTGACGGATAAGGATACGCCGGCAAGCTGAGGAATATTATAAATAATAAAATCAGTATCCGGAGCCGCTGCAGAAATATCATTCCAATATTTTGCTATAGCGTGATCCGGCAGATGGAAATAAATAGGAGGAATAGAGGCAATAGCATCTACACCCTGACTCTGGGCGTGAGCCGCCAACTCCTGGCTGTCTGCCGTATTATTACACGCCACGTGTGCAATAATGGTAATTTTTCCTTTTGCCACTTCCATTACCGCTTCCAGTGTCTGTTTTCTGTCTTCCTTACTCTGATAAATACATTCTCCCGAAGAGCCTCCTACATAAAGTCCCTGTACACCTTTTTCGATCAGATATCCAGTGAATGCCTTTACCCGTTCGGAAGAGATCTGTCCTTTGTCATCATAACAGGCATATAATGCAGGAAAAACGCCTTCATATTTTTTTGTACTCATTTTATTTTCCTTCTTTCTTTATTAAATCATACGTCTATTCAGAACACCATTCGCAAAATCGCTGCCACACAGCTTTCCTTTTGCTCATGTGGTTACTTCGCCATATAAATTTACCGTCTGTTTGAATGCAGGCATTCACAGAATGTAAATTTTCATGGCTCTGAATAGACAATCATACACTGAATTGCTTTATCCTTTTACTGCACCCATTGTAATTCCTTTGGTGAAGTATTTTTGGAAAATAAGAAAAATAATGATAATCGGGATGGAAGCCAACGTTGCTCCTGCCATAAGCAGACCATAATCTATGGAGGCCTCTCCCAGCATCTTTGCAATACCCAATGAAATCGTCAGGTTGGAGTTACTGGTCAACATTACTAACTGCATAAAGTAATCGTTCCACGAATTAATAAAGGTGAAAATCGCCAATGCACCTACACCCGGCTTAATCATCGGAAATACAATTGTGAGGAAGGTCTTAAGCTCTCCTGCCCCGTCAATTCTTGCTGATTCCAAAATTTCTCCCGGCACACCCTCTGCAAACTGTTTAATCAGAAAAACACCAAAGGGCCAACCCACAATAGGAAAGATAACCGCCCATATGGTATTGTACAGGCTGAGGGAAGACATTTCCCTAAGCAGGGGAATCAAAATAACCTGTTTGGGGAGTGCCATCGCACATACGATTAGGGTAAACAAGAGGCCACGACCAACAAATCTTTTTTTCGCCAGAGCATAACCCGCCATAGCTGCAGTTGCACAGGTAAGAATCATAGCTGTAACTGCCATAAAAACGGTATTCACCAGCCAGCGAATAGCTGCCGGCACCATAGGGCCGGCGAAAAATACGATGGGTTTTCCGTTGGCACTGAAAAAGCGTCCAAAAGGTATATGCAGTTCCCATAAAGGAGCCTTTTGCTTTGCAAACAGGTTTTCAAAATTGGTCAGAACCCATTGCGAAGGCCACCAGGATGGAGTTGCCGAAATAATTTCAGCTTTCGTTTTAAATGCACCGGTAACAATCCAATACAACGGAAAGATGAATAAAATGGCCAGTATGATGATAATAACAATGGAAATAATCTTATATACTTGAGTACGATTCATTTTCATCTGGATTCTCCCCCTTCCTAATTATTGGACTTTGCCAGTTTAAACTGCAGAGCAGACATAGCGGCAATAACGATTGCCAGAATTACACCCATAGCATTACCGTAACCATAACGATACAGTTTAAATGCGGTATAATAAATATAATACATAACTGTGTCTGTACTATGCTGAGGTCCGCCTGAAGTCAATAGCTGAATCAGGGCAAAGCACTGGAAGGAGTTAATTGTTGTAATAACCAATATGTACAGAGTAGTAGGCATAATCTGAGGCCACTTTATTTTCCAGAAAAGCTGTAATCTGGTGGCACCATCTACCTGTGCCGCTTCCACGAGTGAATGGTCTACATTCCCCAAAGCAGAAACATATAATACGATTGGCTGACCTACCGAGGTGGTAAATAAAATCAGGATAATACACCATAAAGCAAATCGGCTGTCTCCCAACCAGTTGATATTCTCATCGAGAATACCCAGACCTTTTCCTACGTAGTTAAAAATACCATAATAGTTATTGTACATCCATTTCCAAACTACAACAACTGCCACGGAGCCTGTAACCACAGGCAGGTAGAAAATACAGCGAAATGCAGAACACGCAGCTCCCTTCAGATCATAAATCACCGAAGCCACCCACAGAGAAAAAGCACATACCGTAGGCACAGATACAATAACAATAACAAAAGTGTTCTTCAGTGCACGCAAGAATATTTCATCCTGAAATAATTCTACATAGTTTGCGAAACCAATAAATACATCTACCGAATCCTTGCCCATAGTGGAATCAAAAAAACTGGTATAAATACACATGATCATCGGATAGATGACGAATACCACAAAGAAAAACAGGGAAGGTAAGAGAAATAAATAAGCTGCAGTGGTTTCCCTGCGTACCAGTGCACGGCTTCTTTTATTATATGTTTGGCTTACCAAGGATAATTCTCCTCTCTATTTACGAGACCAGCAGATCTAAATCCGCCCCTCATTTCATTTTAAAACGCACCCCCTCTGTTTAGTTACAGAGAGAGTGCGCAACATTACTAATGCTTATTACCTACACACTATCTGCCTATGTTACTGTGCAGCAGTTGCAGCCGCATTTGCAGTTGTAACAAATTCTTCTACTGCGGTAGTTACATCAGTACCTGCTCCAACCTTCTGAAGCATATTCCACCATGCGGTACGAGCCTCAGCCCAACCAGCAGTAACCTGATAGTAGTCACCCATATACTGCATAAACATACCATACTCAGTCATGAGATCATCTCCATCATAGATTCCGGCTACATCACGTACAGGCCAGTAGGTGGAAGTCTTAACTGCTTCGCTGTATACGTCATCAGTCTGAGTGATGTATTTGATGAATGCCTTGGAAGCATCAATACGATTAGCATCTCCGTTATCAAATACACCAAATCCCCAGATACCGCCCTGTAACTTAGGAGTTCCATCAGAAGGGAATGCCATAGGGAAGATATCAAAGTCTACTGCGTCTGCATTAGCCTTTTCCTGCGCTACGTTCCAGCAGAATGCCATACCAAGAGTTCCGTTACAGAACAGTGCAATTTCGTCACCACCTACGATAGAAGGATCAAAGTTGATTCCTTTCATGCTCTTTAACAGTTCAAGAGCCTTAACATTCTCTGCGCTGTTTGCAGTATACTCGGTGTGTGCCGCGTTGGTGAAGGTTCCGCCATACAGGTTGTTCACCAGTGCACGAGTACCCTGGTCTCCACCCTGTCCGGCACAGAATACAGCACCTACATTGTCATGACCATAAGCAACCACTGCCTCAACTGCTTTCTGGAAGTCTTCAGTTGTCCAGGTATGTGTCTCTTCATCAATATACTGAAGTGCATCTGCTGCTTTGAACAGGTCATAGTTGATTGCCATTGTATGTGCAGTCATACATACAGGATACTCATAGTATTTTCCATCGGTACCCTTACAAGCTGATTCGATAGCATCATAAATGGATGCAGAGACATCGGTAGACCAGATATCGGTCAGATCAACCAGCAGACCCTTAGCACCCCAGTTAGCAACCAGACGCTCAGGTCCTTCAAAGATAAGATCAGGAGCCTGACCACCTTCAATTGCGGTATTTACCTGATCATCACCGTTAGTGTAGTCCAAAAGTTCTACAGTAACATTGATATTGGGATAAACTTCATTGAATCCAGCGATCAGAGCTTCAACTGATGCTGCATCTCCCCAATTACCTACAGGATATGTCCATAAGGTAATGTCGGCTGCAATATCCTCTACTGCTGCACTATCGGTGCTGGCAGCCTCGCTTTCCGCCTCAGACGGAGCAGCTACGGAAGTGTCTTCTGCAACCGTTTGGTTGGTGTTTCCGCCACAAGCCACTAAGGAAAGGGACATTGCACCAACTAAAAGTAACGCAAGTAACTTTTTCATCTTATTTTCCTCCTTTTAAGATTATGTAAATAGCTTTCTGCTATTTGTTCAAATTCTACAATGCTGATACAGGTTTGTCAATAGAGTTTTAAAAATATTTTCATTTTCAATTTATAAATGGTATTTTTTTTCATCATTTTTTCTGAAAATTAAAATTTTATCTATGTTTTTTATTCTAAAATCTCCTGCTGCTGCACAGAATAGACAACTTCATGTGTGTGGTAAAATTTTTTTATTTATTCTGATTTTATGGAATTTATTTTCAGTTTTAATTGCCTGTGGTTCTTTTGTCTGCTATAATACAAATAAAGTATTTTTGTGGTAGAAATAATGAAAATTGAAAGGATGAATCACCATGAAAAAGAGTTTATCTGAAATTCTGGAATCCACCAAAGGCTCGATTATCGTTTCCTGTCAGGCTCTGCCCGGAGAACCCATGTACTGTGAGGAAATGTCCTTAATGCCTTTTATGGCAAGGGCTGCCCAGGAAGCCGGCAGTAAATGTATCCGTACCAGCAGTATCCGGGATGTTGTAGAAATCAAAAAGGCCACCGGTCTTCCGGTAATCGGCCTGGTAAAGCGTGTTGTTGAAGGCTATGCCTCCTATATCACTCCCACTATGCAGGAGATTGATGAGTTAGTGGTTGCCGATTCTGATATAGTCGCTTTGGACTGTACCCGACGAGTAAGGGGAGACGGAACCACGATCAATGAATTCATTGCCCAGATTAAAGCTAAGTATCCTGATCTTGTCCTTATGGCAGATATTTCTACCTTTGAGGAGGGTGTAAATGCCCAGGAATGTGGGGTTAATCTTGTGGGCACCACTTTAAGCGGATACACCGACTACTCCCCCAAGGTTGATGGCCCTGATTTTGCTTTGGTGGAGCGTCTGGCAAAGGAATTGACGATTCCCGTCATTGCTGAGGGTAAGGTTCACTATCCGGATCAGGCCAAAAAGATGCTTGAGCTTGGTGCACACGCAGTCGTGGTAGGTGGCGCCATTACCCGGCCTCTGGAGATCGCCCAGAGATTCTATCAGGCTATCGGCAAGTAATCAATTAATCAATGAAGCAGCACTTTAATGGAAACAGAAGATTTCGTAGGCAAGGAAAGGGTGATTATAAAATGATTTATGACAAACTAAGCAATATTGGTTCATATAAAGGGCTAAATAAGAATCTGGATATTGCTATCGCTTATATTACCAGCCATAATCTGCAGGAGCTTCCTTCGGGAAAAACCCTGATAGATGGTGAAAATGTTTATGTAAACTGTATGGAATGTGAAACTGCTCTGCTCAGCAGCAAGGAGTATGAAATGCACCAGGAATACATGGATATACAAATTGACCTGCAAGGAGCGGAACGGGTGATTACAGGAGATTGTTCTTCTATGGAAATGGGCCAATATAACGCCGACAGAGATTGCTGCTTTGGTCAGAGTACCGCACTTGCAGACTGTACGATCGGACCTGAAAACTTCATCATCTGTATGGTTGGAGAGCCTCATATGCCTGGTGTAGCTTTGAAAAATCCTGAAACCATCAAAAAATGTGTATTTAAAGTACATAAATAATACACTGGAAGGAGAGGCCCGATGAAGGTACTTGTTTTTGATATAGGCGGAACCTCCATTAAGCATGGAATTTGCGTTGATAATCAGCTTTCCAGCGTAAAGGAAACCCCGACAGACGCCAGGAAGGGGGCTCGTCATGTGATGGAAACCGTTATATCCCTGATCAGGGATATCTCTGTCCGGTATGATGCCATTGGAATCAGCACTGCCGGACAGGTGAATGCAGCTACAGGCTCTATTATTTATGCAAATCAAAATATCCCCGGATATACCGGAACTCAAATCCGACAGGAGCTGGAAAATCTTTTCCATGTTCCTGTTATGGTTGAAAATGATGTCAATGCTGCTGCCATGGGAGAAGCAATTTATGGAGCTGGTAAAGCCTTTGACAGCTTTTTAATGCTGACCTACGGTACCGGTGTTGGAGGAGCCGTTGTCTCCCGGAAGCAGATTTTTCATGGTTCCAGCTATTCAGCCAGTGAATTCGGTGCCATCATTACCCATAGTGATGCCCGCTTATCCGGCAAGGATTATTTTGACGGATGCTACGAAAAATATGCTTCTACTACCGCTTTGGTAAAACAGGCCATGGAATATAATCCAACCTTAGATAATGGGAAAAAGATATTTGCCTCTTTAACCGATTCCAGGGTAATGGAAATCCTTGACCGATGGATAGATGAAATTATGTTGGGACTGGCTACTTTGACCCATATTTATAATCCCTCCTGTATTATTCTGGGGGGTGGAGTCATGGTACAGCCATTAATTCAGGAAAAGATTGAGGCCAAAAAAAATCGATTTATCATGCCCAGCTTTGCCCATGTTCAGCTTATTCCCGCAGCTTTGGGAAATTCGGCAGGACTGTTGGGAGCAAATTATCTAGCTGTGGAATATGCTAGTATAACGGTTCATAAATAACTCGACTATAAATTAACTGATACCTTGACTTGCCTGATTATTCGTTGTACTAGTAAATAAAACTACCCCCGGCACAGGTTGCCGGGGGTACTTATTTCATCCAAATCTGACTGAACTGTCATCTTTTTCGTTGGCTTTACTGAGCAGCTTTCTCCAAAGCCTTTGCTACAGCATCCTTGATTCCAGTAGATGTAACTGTTGCACCGGAAACAACATCCACCTCATAAGACTGTGCTGCTACGATTTTATCGGGAAGCTGAGCAATGGCAACTCCACCTTTATCCGGTGCTTCCTGATTCTCTCCAACTGTTACACTGGCAATACATCCACCCTGAATAACAACGGTTACCTCAAAATCACCCTCTTTTCCGGTTGCAACTTCGGTATAGGTACCATCAGCCCACGCTACAGCTCCATTAGCTTCTGTGCTTCCGGTAGCTTCCATAGCTTCAGTACTTTCCATGCTTTCAGTGGTTTCCATGGCTTCAGTACTCTCGGTAGTTTCAGCAGCTTCAGTACTTACCATAGCTTCGGTACTTTCAACAATTTCGGTAGCTGCTTTGTTGTCGATCTTAGCAGAACCACATCCGGCCAAAGCCAACATACAACAAGCTACACATGTCGATACAAGAATTCGTTTTTTCAATTTTAATCCTCCCGTTTTTCCCAGTTCAGCCATCCTTGTGGATTCTTCCATCTGTTTCATCCGCCTGCTAATCGCGGTTGTATGATAATATCCATGCCAGTAAGGCTTCCCCTAGCTTTTCTTCTGTACTCGAGAGAGTAAACATACTGTCAGCATACTCGATGATAATGATATATCGCCGACAACTGTATACCTCTTTATAACGCACCCAGCCATTATACCTTGCAGGGTAACTACTGTCAAGCATCTTTTTACCACCCTTGTGTGCGACATGATAAAATTAAACTTTCAGGGTTCTTTTCACTGACAAAGAATATTACTCAATTCGGCAAACTGCTCCAGAGAAAGCGCTTCTCCCCGAATGCTGGGCGAAAGCTCCATAGCGGTCAGCGCAGCCTCCACCTGCTCTTTACCAAGATTTAAATTGGCTGCATTTCCAAGACCATTTACCAAGGTTTTTCTCCGCTGATTAAAGGAGGCCCTGATCAAATCAAACATAAATTTTTCATTTTTTACTTCTACCGGCGGCCTGTCATGACAGGTAAGGCGGATAACGGCACTTCCCACCTTGGGCCTGGGCATAAAGCAATTTGGGGGGACATGAGCCACAATTTCCGGTCTGGCATAATATTGGACTGCCAGTGAAAGCGCTCCATATTCCTTGCTGCCGGGTCCTTCCTGCATTCTCTGGGCAACCTCCTTTTGTACCATAATGGTAATGCTGTCCAGTGGAATATGGCTTTCCAAAAGCCCCATAACAATGGGTGTAGTGATATAATAGGGAAGATTAGCTACAACCTTAATGGAGTTTCCCTTGTTTTGTTCTTCAATTAAGCTATGCATATCCACCTTCAGCACATCTTCGTTCATTACCATTACATTCCCATATCCGGAAAGGGTATCCTGCAAAATGGGAATCAGATTTTGATCAATTTCAATGGCAATGACCCGACGGGCATTTTCTGCCAGATATTGTGTCATTGTCCCTATTCCGGGGCCAATTTCTATTACACAGTCTTCTTTGCTAATCTGTGCTTTATCCATGATCTTTTCCAGCACATGGGTATCAATCAAAAAATTTTGACCAAATTTTTTCTGAAAATGGAACTGGTATTTTTGTAAAATTTCTATGGTATTGCTTGGATTTCCTAAAGTTGCCACAGGTCGCCTTCCTTTTCTACTCTATCATGCCAGTTTATACAGCTTCTTACTGTTTTCACCGGTAATTCTGATTACCTCCTGCACATCCATTCCCTTGATCTTGGCAACAGCCTGAGCAATAAAGGGAAGATTCAAAGGTGAATTTCTCTTTCCCCTGAAAGGTGCAGGTGCCAGATAAGGGCTGTCTGTTTCCAGGACAATCTGTTCTATCGGGATATACTCTATTGCTTCTTTCAGCTTCTTTGCGTTTTGAAAGGTGGATACTCCGCCTATGCCAAAATAATAATTCCAGTTCAAATAGTCCCGGGCCGTTTCCTTCGTATAAGAATAACAGTGGATTACTCCCAAAAGTCTGTCTGCCCCCTCCTCCTTCATCATACCATAAGTATCTGCCGCCGCATCTCTGGAATGAATAATAATGGGCAGGTTTACTTCGTGGGCTAACTGTAGCTGCCGCCTGAACCATCTGTGCTGAACCTCTTTTTTAGGCTCATTCCAATAATAGTCCAGACCAATTTCCCCAATAGCCTTTACCTTTGGACCAGAAAGCTGTTCTTTCATCCACAGAAAAGATTCCTCATTCAGCTCTTTTGTCTCACAGGGATGTACTCCCACTGAAGTATAGATAAAATCATATTTCTCTGCCAGGGCTATGCTGCTTTTAATAGAGGAAAGACCGGCAGCAATATTGACGATATATTCAATTCCTGCCTCCTTGAATTTTCCCATCAGTTCTTCTCTATCTTCGTTGAAAGCCTCATCATCCAGATGGGCATGGCTGTCAATAAGCATGGTTTTTCTCCTTCTTTTCATAATTCTTTACGTAGTATATCATAAAGCGGAAAGAATAACTATTCCGGTTTTTATAAATCCTTTTATCCGACTGCCTTTTACATCAATCAAATGCCTTTTCCCCAATCAGATCATTGAAAAGGCTGTGAATTGAAGTTTAATAGCATTGCTTTAAGAATTTTTTATTAGTATAATGATATTATCAGACGATTTTAAAAAATATTATGATTATGAGGAAGGGGAACATGAATGAGAAAGCTAAAAAATCGTACAGATAGTGAACAGGAAAACAATTTAAGTCAATCAGAACAATTACGAAGAAAAATTCGATTGATGCTGCTAGGAGTTGCACTGTTAACCATAACCATGCTGGCTTTTACCTCCATCAGCGTATATAATACTTTTTTATCCAACAATCTGCTAGAGAGTGCACGATTTATCAATCAATATCGTTTAGCTTCCAAATCATTGACAGAGTCTGTATGGTCTTATGCCGTCACAGGAGATGAGGCATATTCTGACGCATATACCAAAGAACTGACCATAGATAAGAACAGAGACATTGCATGGAACGGTCTTCTAAAAAATAATCTTACACAGGAAGAATGGAGCATGATTGAATCCGTTGCCGCAATGTCTGACAGCCTGGTACATTTGGAAACTGCTGCTATGGATGCAGTATCTGCAGGAAATAATCAGGAAGCAATAAGTCTTGTCTTCGGAAATGAGTATGAGGAAAGGATTCAAAGGATTAACAATGAAACAGAGCTGGCATTATCTGCAATCCAGATCAGATTACAAACAAAAATACTGGTGATGACTATTATTCAATATTCCATAGCAGGTATATTTGGTATCAGCTTTCTTTTTCTTGCCTATGTGACCCTGCAGACCATTTTGTTTTCCAAAAATGAGCTGTTGGCTTCCATCATCAAGGTAAGCAGCCTGATGCAGGAGTTTGCCGGCGGTAAACTGGATATCGATTTACAAGAATTGGAAAACAAATCCGGAGAAATCGGTAAGCTGGCGGACTCTATCGCCTTTATGAAAAAGAATTTTTATGATATGATTTCAGAAATCTCTTATGTTCTTGAGCAAATGGGAGGCGGAAATTACCTGGTAAAGGTAAGTAAGAACTATGTCGGAGATTTTGAGCAAATCAAGATTTCTCTGCTGAAGATTCTGGAAAGCACACGAAAAACACTGATTGCCATCAAAGGCAGTATCCGGGAAATCGATGATGGCTCCATACAACTTGCCGAAGCTGCTCAGGAGTTGAAAACCGGAAGCACTCATCAATCTGTGGCTGTCACCGAAATTGTGGATTTAACCCGCAAAATGACCTGCTCTATGGAGGAACAGGTAAGGGAGGCAAAGGGAACCTCTCATGCGGCTGCCATTGCCAAGGAAAGTCTGCTTAAAGGAAATGAAAAACTGCAAAACCTCCGTCAGGCTATTACACAAATTGCAAAATCCTCAGAAAAAATAAATACCATTATCTCCACTATTGAGGAGATTGCCAGTCAAACCAATCTTCTTTCCCTAAATGCAGCCATTGAGGCAGCACGTGCAGGAGAAGCCGGGAGAGGCTTTGCTGTGGTGGCTGAGCAGGTTAAAAATCTGGCTGAGGAGTCTGCCAAGGCGGCAGGAGAAACGAAACAGTTAATCGAAACTACGGTAAAGGCAGTTGAAAGGGGTATAGAGTATGCAGATGATACGACCGCAAGTATGGATGAAATTCTCCGGGAGACAGAAAAAACTGCTGATTTGATGGAGCAATTGGCCTCAGGTCTGGAAAAGGGAGCTGAGAATATGCAGATTATTGATCGAAATGTAATCAGTGTTTCAACCGTTGTTGAGAGCAATTCATCTACAGCCGAAAGAACTGCAGAGATTAGTAAAGAGCAATCCTCACAGATGGGTGTCGTTATGACGATGATGAATCGGTTTGCAGTAGAATAAATCCTCTGACAATAAAAAAAAATCGGAATGACAGGATTTGAACCTGCGACCTCTTCGTCCCGAACGAAGCGCTCTACCAAGCTGAGCCACATTCCGATAAACAACAGATGTATCATACAACATTTTTATAAGAAAATCAAGTGGATTGGAGAAAGTCTATGAAAAATTCATCAAAAGCAAATTCACCTCTTCCTATGATCGATCCCTCTGCCTTCATTGCAAAGGGTGCTGTAGTCATAGGCAACGTCACCTTAGAAGCTGATGTCAGCATCTGGTACAATGCTACTGTTCGCAGCAGAGAGGATCCCGTTTATATTGGGAAGGGCAGTAATGTACAGGATAATGCCGTTATCCATGTGGATAAGCATTACAAGGTAGTTATTGGCAAAAACGTTACCATTGGCCACAGCGCCATCGTACATGGCTGCCTCGTAGGGGATAATACCCTGGTTGGAATGGGCGCCATAATTCTGAATGGTGCTTCTGTGGGAAAAAACTGTATAATTGGCGCCGGTGCCCTTATTACTCAGGGAATGGTGGTCCCGGACTGCTCTCTGGTCATCGGCTGCCCCGGTAAAATCATTCGTCAGGTTAGTGAAAGCGAAATAGAATCCAATATCCAAAATGCTCTTCACTATGTTGAGGAGGCAAAGCTCTACCAGATAATAGATGAGAATACCTGACCAGTGGGAGGGGTGGTGGATCAATAATTTTAGCCACAAAAAAACACCGCCCCCAGACTCAAGGTCCAAAAACAGTGCTTCATGCGCCTCCAGGGGCTCGAACCCTGGACACCCTGATTAAGAGTCAGGTGCTCTACCAACTGAGCTAGAGGCGCTTATTTCGTAACGCAAGTGTTATTATAATACAGTTTTTTTTACTTTGCAAGTTATTTTTTTCATTTTGGGGCAGATTTTTGCAATTTTTTTCTTTTGCCTGATTATCTGCCCCTTTTATCCTTCATTTACTCGGCCAGCTCCATGGTTGCATCCTTTAAACGACAGTAAAGATTACCATCCTCCTCAGTATAGGTTTCAAATACTCCGGTAACGACCACCTGGGTTTCCGCCTCTGGATACTCATCAGGATAGACATGACTGCCATCTCCCCATACAAACTCAATTCCCTGGGCACAGCACTCCAGCGCATCCTGCACCATACAATAATGATAATATTTTTGTGAAGGCTCATGCCAGACTCCATAGTATGCTCCCTGCATCCTTATGCTCTTTCCCTCATATTCCTCAGGGTTTATCATCATCTGGTTTACCGTTGCATAAACCATTCTTCTTCCCATGGCAGGAAGATCATAATCGATGCTGTTCTCCTCTGTTGCCGCTTCTGCCTCAGTCGGTTTGTCCTCTGCTGCCTTCTTTCTTTCTTCTGTTGTATTCATTTCGTCAGCTTCTGATTCTGCCATTCTTTCTTCCAATACTTTTTCCACATTATTCTGGCTCTCCGGCACTTTGCCATCTTCCTTTCCGACATTGCATCCGGTCACTGCCAATACAACTGCAAAAAGCAGCATTATTTTTTTTATTTTCTTCATCAGCATCTACCTCATACACAACTTTCCCATTCCTGCACAAAACAAAAAAACCACTATGTTAATTGCTACGATGGTGGAGCCCACCGGAGTAGAAAACAGTATTGCCCCTGCTATTCCGATAAAGGCCGACACTACGGAAAAACAAGCTGCACAAATCACCACTGCTTTATAGCTTTTTACGATCCGCATTGCCGACAATGCCGGAAAGATGATCAACGCAGAAATCAAAAGTGACCCGGCCAGATTCATTGCCAGCACGATGATGACCGCAGTAATAACTGCAATCATCATTTGATACAGCTTCACGTTTTTTCCTATGGCTCTGGTAAAATCTTCATCAAAGGTTACTGCAAAAATACGATGGTAAAACAGGCAATAGAACAGAACCACTCCAATAGACATCAATATACACAGTCTTACCTCCCCTATGGACAACGTCAGAATAGAGGTAGAGCCAAAGAGTGTACTGCACACATCCCCCGAAAGATTGGCGGATGTGGAAAAAAGGTTCAGGATCAGATACCCCAGCGCCAAAGCTCCGGTAGAAAACATCGCAATCAGGGCATCGCCCTTGATCTTGGTATTTCTGCCTATGGAAAAAAGAAAAACAGCTACAATTATCGTCACCGGCATGACCAGTATGGTAGGACTTACCAGCTTCAGCACAGTAGCTACTGCCATCGCACCAAAGGCCACATGAGAAAGCCCGTCTCCGATAAAGGATAACCGTTTCATTACCAGAGTAACTCCCAAAAGAGACGAGCAAAGAGCAATAAATACCCCTACGATCAATGCGTACCGTACAAAGGGATACTCCAGATACAAGACAATCTTTTCCATTGCATTATTCATCCTTGCCCTCCATTCCATACTGGAAAAGCCCTCTCTTATCGCTTTCCATATACTCTTTCTTACTTCCATAGAAGGAAGTGCTGCCTGAAATGTGCAAAACATGGGTTGCATACTGTAAAGCCTGAATATCATGAGAAACCATGATGATCGTCATTCCCTGTTGATTCAGGTCATGGAGAAGATAATAAAAATCGGCTGCTGCCTTGGGATCCAGACCGCTCACCGGCTCGTCCAGCAAAACAATTCTGGTAGCTGCGCACAGGGCTCTTGCCAATAGAACCCGCTGCTGCTGCCCTCCCGAAAGCTTCCTGTAGCACTCCCTGTGAAATTGCCACATCCCCAGTTCTTCCAGCCTTTTTCTGGCCAGCGCTTTTTCCTCTCTTTTGAAAAAGGGTGATCTGCCGCATTTAGCCAGACAACCGGACAAGACAATTTCCCAAACGGTTGCGGGAAAATCCCGCTGGATTTCCGACTGCTGCGGAAGATAACCAATCTCATAGGGAAGCAGTCCGTCTCCCATAAGAATCTCACCTCCCATAGCCGCCTGTAAACCCAGCAGAGTTTTTACCAGGGTACTCTTTCCTGCCCCGTTTTCCCCCACTATGCAAAGATAATCTCCTTTTTCTGCCTTAAAATTCAACTCACTTGCAATGATTCTTCCATCATAGCCAAGTTGTAAATCCTTTCCTGTAATATATGCCATTGCTGCCTCCATTCCGATTTCAATTCAGCGCTTGATTTAATACTGCCAGATTATCCTCCATAGCCTGTATATAGGTAAAACCGCTATTGATATCCTCCCGGGTCACCGATTGAATTGAATTTATCACCAAAATCCTCTGATTTTTCTCTTTCGTATTCTGTTTTACGGTTTCCGCAATTTTTTGATCTGAGCTTTCAATAACCATAATGGAGGGAGTGTTTATCTCATCCACCTTTTTAGAAAGAAAGGCAATCGTATCGAAGCTCGCTTCTGTTTCGGCACTGCAGCCTGAAAATGCCGCATAATAATTGAGCTGATAATCATCGGTCAGATAGCGGAAGGGGAATCTGTCTCCAAAAACGAGTGTATTAAAGCTGCTTTCTGCCACCACCTGTTCATAGCGTCTGTCCAGCTCCTCCAGCTTTTCGATATAAGCAGCCTCGTTTTTTTCAACCTGCTGACTATTTTCCGGACTTACACTCTGCAGTGCATCTGATATCCGGCCTACCAGTACAGCCGCATTTTTCAGTGACAGCCAGATATGCTCATCATATTCCTCCTGGTGATTCTCTGTATGCTCTCCGGGCTCTTCTTCATCCTCCCCGATATGCTCTTCCTCATTTTCCATTTCGTGCTCATGGTCATCCTCCTGCATCCCTTCCACCATCTCTTCTATTTTGGCTCCTTCTCCAAGTTCCTCCAGGAGATTAATGACTATGGTTTCTTTATTCTGGTTTTTTGGCAGAGCCTCAGATATCCAGCCATCCGATTCTCCTCCTACATAAATAAGAACATCTGCATTACCAATCTTAATGATATCCTCTGCAGTAGGCTGATAGCTATGGAGATCAACCCCGTTATCTACAAGCAGGGTCAGCTCAGCTTCTTCCTTACAATCCTTGAGAAGCTCTCTGGTCCAGTCATAGGAAGGAAAGGTGGTGCATACAATGCTGACCCTATCCTGATCGGCAGCCTCATCTGCGTTGATTTTTGTCGGTTCAGTCTGAGAACAGCCTATAATCTGTCCCATACACAGCAAAAAGGCCAACAGCAACAGTATTCTATTTTTCATCATCTAAATATCCTCCATCATAAAAAAATGGTAACTATTCAGAACCCCATTCGCAAAATCGCTGCCTGGCAGCTTTCCTTTTGCTCATGTGGTTACTTCGCCATATAAATGTTCAATGATATGTCCATTCCTGCAAGCAGGATGTTCATTTCATTGAACATTTGCCTGGCTCTGAATAGTTACAAAAAATGTACCAAAAAAACACCAGCCCCGGCTGGCAGCCATTCCTTTATTATGGCTTCAATTCAGAAGTTCTACCTTTAGTGTGATCAGGGTGTTTTTTACAGCCCTGGGTCTTGCAAAAAATAATTTTTTACCGATGCTTACCGTAAGAACTGCTGCCAGAAACGGCAATGCAGAAAGGGCTTTCAGGCCGGAGACAAACTTTAATGCAGTCACCAGCCCGACACAGACGTGACACTCTTTTTCCTGGCAGTCGTGGTGCGTATTCTCTGAAAGATAATCATAAGAAAATAGAATTCCCATGACCAGTATAATACTTAACCAGATGGACAGTATTTTTTTCATTCCACGCACCTCCTGCCTTATACTATTTTAGCATCATACCATATTCCTCCGAGTATCACAAGTATCCGATAATTCCCAGCCCATTTCCTCTTTTTTCTATTCTGCACTCGCCGCTCCATACACTTTTTCCCAGATATCTGCATTTTGAGCCATAATTTCCTGAAGCTTCTGCATGGTTTTCTCTTCCTCTTTTCTCAAATCCTGTGTAGCATCTTCAGCCTTCTGATAATATTTATCGATTTCTGCCTCCAGCTCTTCAATTCTGGTCTGATCCTTGATAAGAATTTCCTTTTCTTTTTCTGTAAGTACCTCAGATTTCTTAATGATTTCGATATAGTCATTCAGTGCTTTCTGCTGATCATTCATGTTATCCCACAGCTTATCCCACAACTCACTGTTGGCATCAAAAAGCTCTGCTCTCTCATCGTAGTATTGCTGTGCTTCCTTCAAAATTGTGTTGGTTTTCTTCTCAATTTCAACAGCCAGACGTTCAAGCTCCTTATAGTAGGGTGCCAGTGCTTTATCCTCATCGATCAGTCTCTGTTTTTCCTCCTGCGTGAGCATATCCAAATCTTTCACAAAGTCTTCCATGCTTTGGTTCATTTCTTCCACATTTACAGGATAACTCTCTGTTGCTTCCATTGGATTAATTTTGTCAACCCGATTGGCCGCTCTGCTTTCAAGCTCCGCAGAGGACTTTTCTGACTTTACGGCTGATGTGAAATTTGCTGCAAATGCACCTGCTGCCGTTATACTCATTACCAATCCTGCTGTTACCAGTCCTGCAATCACTCTCTTTTTCATTATGATATCCCTTCCTTTCCTTTGGAACTAATACAGGCTTTCTCTTTTGCCTGTCTGGCTTTATCATACATGAACATAACTCCAAAATCTCCCAAAAACTGCAGTTATTCTGCGGCAGGACAGGGATATAATTGTGGCAAAACTGTGGCTAAGTGCTTTATTTCCTAAGAGGAATGATCAGGGTAAACTCTGTCAGACCATCCTCTGAATGAATCTGAATGCTTCCTCCCATTTTTTTTATTACTTCTGCGGTAATGGCAAGGCCAATTCCGGTGTTTCCACCCTTCCCTTTGTAGAACCGTTCAAAAATATGAGGCTTATCTTCTTCACTGATGCCATGTCCATCATCCGCAATTTTGATTATGATTCGTTTAGAGGTATGTCCGCATAGGACTCCGATCTTTGTCCTGGCATAACGCAGTGCATTGGAAAGAATATTCATCACGGCTCTTTCCAGCAGCTTATCATCACCATATGCCGGCAGCTCATCTTCTCCCAGTTCGCTGACTACGGATATTCCTTTTATTTCAGCCTCCTCTTTCGTCTGCAGAATACACAAGGACAGAACCTCTCTCACATCAAAAGGATGTGGACTGTCCTGCAGCTTATTCATATCCATTTTAGACAAAAACAGGATTTCATCTACCAGGCTCGACATCTTTTCACTGTTTTTTAAAATAATTTCTGCCGCTGTTTTTTCATCCTCAACTGCATCCAGCATGATCCCTTCTGCATATCCCTGTATTGACATTAACGGTGTCCGCAGCTCATGAGAGGCATTCTGAAAAAAGCTCTCCTGTTTTTTTTCTGCCTCCTCAACCATTTGAGACATTTGAAAAAGTGCCCTTGCTACCTCATTGAACTCCTGATAGAAAAAACTCACCTCCTGAGGGAGCTTCTCTTTTCTCTGCGCTTTCTCAATATATTTTTTCAGCTTGCCAAAGGCCAAATTAATTTTTGCGTTGATCAAGAAAACAATAAGCAGGCCTGCAATGGCCGAAAGGATCATTTGTGCCAGCAGCACAAAGTTCAAAAAACGCAAAAATCCGGCAATTACTGAAATGTCTGTGTATGCCAATACCACATAGCTCTTTGCGGCATCTTCCCGGCCTTTAATAATAAAGAAGTCATCAAACTCTCCCGTATACTGTTTCGTCTGGTAAAAGTAGGTTTTGTTATTAACCCTTATCTTCCCTTTTTCTGAAGAAAAAAGTCCGCCTTTTTCATATTTTTTCACGATTTCCGTAATCAGCTTCCAGGAATCTTCACTTTCATAGGCTTCATCAGGATATATGATCTGATTTTCATTATCCAAAATCAAATGCTCCACATACAAAACATAGGGTGAATCCTGCTCGTAATAGCCCTCATAACCGGTTTCATTATAGTAAGCATCCAATATTTCAAACCTATCCTCAATATGCTTCCCCGTAAAACGCAGGATATAACCCTGAATGGAGAAATTGGCAGCAATAAGAATAATGCTGACGGTAACCAAAACGATCATTACCGGCAGCATAATCAGGCTGTTTTTCAGTTTCTTTTCTTTTTTCAATCTATCCCTCATTTTTCAGTTTAAAGCCGAACCCCCATACCGTTTCTATACCTACTGTACTGTTCTTTTCCGATAGCTTTTTTCTCAGCCGTTTAATGGTATCATCCGTTGCTCTGGTTTCCACAAGGCTGTCATAGCCCCATACGACGTTTAATAATTCCTCTCTGGATATCGCTTTCTTTTCATTAACAATCATATACTGCAGCAGTCTGTACTCCGTATCGGTCAGCTTAAGCTCATCTCCTTTAAGAAATACGGTTTTCCTCATGGGATACATCGCAATATCACCATAATGAAGCTCCTCCTCTCCCGGCTTTTGCTCCATCCTTTTTAACATGGCCTTGACCCGCAGAGTAAGCTTCAAGGGGGAAAAGGGCTTGGTAAAATAATCATCACAGCCAACGGTAAAACCCGTAATCAAGTCCGCATCGGTATCCCTTGCTGTCAAAATAATGATTGGTACATCTGACACTGCTCTGATTCTGCTGCACAATGACAGTCCGTCTGTTCCCGGCATCATCACATCCATAATCAGCAGATCTGCCGGTTTTTGCTCAAAGCACTTGAGCAGATCATCGCCGGTCTCAAATATGCTTACGGCAAAGCCCTCCTTTTCCAGAAAGCATTTTAAAAGCTGCCTGATATCCTCTTCATCATCTGCTATGTATATTCTTTTCAAGCGCTGTTTCTCCCCTTCTTTTAATCTAAAATTTTTCGTAAGGCAGCAAACTTTTTCTCAGTAAAGGGCGGAAATCGAAAACGGTCTGCCAGCAGCCTGTGACTTTGAAAGATACCCTTCTCATGAGAAAATGTACAAAAGCTGTAGTACCCATGGTATTTGCCCATCCCGCTGCTCCCTACTCCGCCAAAGGGAAGATTATTGTTAGCCAGGTGCAGGATACAGTCATTGATACAGCCTCCGCCATAAGAATATTCTCTGATTATTTTTTGGGCAAAGCCCATGTCTTTCGTAAAAATATAACAAGCCAACGGTTTAGGCAAATCCTTTAGCTTGTCTAAAACCGCATCAATCTGGCTGTACCCGATGACCGGCAGAATCGGACCGAAGATCTCTTCCCTCATGCTTTCACTCTGGAATGTGGCTCTGGGTAAAATGGCTGGCGCAATTTTCAGATTTATCTCATCCTGCTGTCCTCCAATCACTCCTTCTTCCCGTTCGATCAAGCGCTTAAGCCGCATAAAATGGTGTAGGTTGATGATTCGGGAATAGTCGGAATTGGTAAGCGGATTTCCATACAGCAGCTCCACCTGCTCCTTCATGGCTTCTATCAGCGCCTCTCTGATCTCTTCCTCCACCAATACAAAGTCCGGTGCTACACAGGTCTGCCCTGCATTGATCATCTTACCCCAGACGATCCTTTTGGCTGTCTCCTGTATATTTGCACTTTTTTCTACGATACAGGGACTTTTTCCTCCCAGCTCCAGAGTGAGGGGAGTGAGATTCTCACTGGCCTGACGCATAATGATGCGTCCTACTCTTGCACTTCCCGTAAAAAAGATATAATCATACCTCTCTCTCATCAGCGCATCATAGGAGGTTCCCTCTTCTACTACATAGAAATAATATGCTTCAAAATTGGTTCGGATCATTCTTTCAATGACATCACTGGTGTGTCGGCTGTCCCTGGAGGTATTGAGCACAATGCAGTTTCCTGCCGCCATTGCTCCTATAACCGGTGAAAGTGCCAACTGAAAGGGATAATTCCATGGAGATAGGATTAATGCCGTTCCATAGGGCTCATGAAGAGTAAAAGATTTTCCTCCAAAAACATTGACAGATGTCTTCTTTTTGTTCGGACGAGTCCATTTGTCCAGATTTTTGAGTGCAGTCTGAATCTCATCCAAAACCGGAGTTAATTCCATCACATAGGCTTCATATTCGGATCTATTCAAATCCTCCTTAAGAGCCCGGTAGATCTCAGGCTTATATTCCTCAATAGCCTCTGCCAGCTTAAATAACTGCTTTTTCCGAAATTCAACACTTTTGGTTTCGTTTGTCTGAAAAAAATCTCTCTGTGTCTGGATAACTTTACTTAACTGCATATCTTCCTTACCCCCTTCCCTGTTATGGTTACCATTATATACCAGTTTGACTTTTTTTGACAGAAGAAAAAAAAGCGAATACAATAAAACTTGCAGCTATTCAGAGCCATGCAAATTTACATTCTGTAAATGACTGCATTCAAACAGAAGTGTAAATTTAGATGGCGAATGGGGTTCTGAATAGGCTAAACCTTAAAAAGGAGGATATGGAATTTTTATGGAAATTTATATGGTTCGCCATGGAGAGACCCAATGGAATAAAGAAAAAAGATTACAGGGGAGATCCGACATTCCTCTTAATGAACATGGTATCCGGCTTGCCCAAATTACTGCACAGGCTCTGGAAAGCATTCCCTTTACCCGAATTTATACCAGTCCTTTAGGCCGAGCCAGAGAAACGGCTCGCATCCTTCTGTATCATCGTTCCCTGGATATTATCGAAGATGATCGGCTTTTAGAAATGAGCTTTGGGGAGGGAGAGGGGGAGAGCTTTACTTCTATTCATGCTCATCCCGAAACACCAATGTACAATTTTATTTACCATCCCGAGCATTATCTTCCTCCTGCCCGGGGAGAGAGCTTTGAACAGCTCTATACCCGGTGCCGTTCTTTTCTTAAAGAAATAATACTTCCTGCAGAAGCCTCCTGTGACTATATGATGATCGTGGCTCATGGCGCTCTTATTCGGGGCTTGATTCATGCCATTAACGGGCGGCCCACCAAAGACTTCTGGATGACCGCCCATAAAAACTGTTCTGTCACTATTGCCTCCTGTATTGATGGCCGCTTACAGCTAAAGGAAGAAGGCAAAATTTACTATACTGAACAGGGAGAAGCTGCCTTTTAAAACTGAATCAGCAGATAGATCAAAACCACTACAAGCCCTGCCAGACTCATAAACAAGCCGAAGGAAAGGCTTCGGCCAATAATGGTATTATTTTCCGAAAAGGCTTCATACAGCATCGACAGTCTGTGTTCCTGACTCTCCTCTTTCTGATTATCTATCCACACCGTTTTATTCATTCCGTGGATAACCATATCCAGAAAATGGCCTACATAATGGGTGAGCAGGTTTCCTTCCTCCAATTCATGCGGCAGCGGACTGTCCCGATAAAGCGTCTTTCTCAATATCACCACCATTCCATCCGTAAATCTGTCCAGAATCCGGCAGACAAGTGTGCAGATAAATGGAATAGCCTGCAGAAGCAAAGGGCGGTAAAGCAAGTTTTCCAGATCCAGCCCGGCCGGCCATACATTGATATAACTGTCCTCCTTCATCATTCCCCTGCGAACTGCCAGCAGGTAGAGTAAAGCACCTATTCCAAGGGAAATGATCGCACCCCTGAGATTGGTAAGAGAAAAATAAGGTATATCCAAAGTATGGGCTGCTCCTTTGGCACCTACAGAAAAAATGGCCAGCCTTTCCATGGTAAGCCCCGGAAGGCAGCCCATGAGGGGAAGAAGCCCTGCTGCCAGGGCTACGCAGGCCGCACTGGACTTCTTCCAATATGCTCTTTTTTTCTCATCTTGCTTCAATACCTTCTCCTGTCTGCTTTCTTCTACAAAAACAGCCACATAGAGCTTAAGCATATACGCACAGGTCAATCCTCCGCTGATCAAAAAAACCCATTCTATGATTTTAATTGCCGCAGGGCCAAAAACAGTGACCGCAACCGTTCCTTCTAAAAGCAAATGGTAATATTCCAAAAGACCTTCATGAAGAAGGGTCTTGCTGATATACCCACTCCACAGGGGAACCCCTGCGATTCCCAAAGCTGCCATCAGAAAACTAAACTTCAGCAATGGCTTATTCCGGCCAAAGCCTCTGATTTCATTCAGATTCAGGCGATGTGTATTCATATATACCGTTCCTGCTGCCAGAAACAAAACCAGCTTAAATAAGGAATGATTCATCATGTGCAAAATTGCCCCGCTAAGTGCAATCTGTCCATGCTCACCCAGAAGCACCCAGGTTCCGATTCCTACCAGAATAAATCCAATCTGTGACATAGAGGAACAGGCAAGAGTCCGTTTTAGATCCACACTGCACAGAGCCAGAACGGCTCCCCACACCATGGTAATTACTCCCAGACTCAATATCAGGCTTCCCCAGGCTCCGTCTTCCATAAAGATTTCTCCGGTAAGGATAAGGATGCCAAATATACCCGTTTTCGTCAGCACTCCGGAAAGGAGGGCTGAGGCCGGTGCCGGTGCTACCGGATGCGCCTTAGGCAGCCAGATATGCAGAGGAACCACTCCTGCTTTGGCTCCAAAACCAAACAGTATACAGCCTCCGGCAAGATACAGCCTGGTATCACCCAAATAGGGCTGACAAGCCTCATACAGCCCTCCGATTTCCAGTGTAGAAGTCAGATCATAAAGCAAAAACAGCCCCATCAGCATGACCATCCCTCCCAAAATCGCTATGGCCAGATAAGTGCCTGCTGCCTGTAAGGCTTCTTTACTTTCTTCCTGAGCCACCCACACATAGGAGGTGAAAGACATCAACTCAAAGCACAAAAATAAGGTCAGCAGATCGGCGGATAAAAATACCCCTACAGTGGCTATATAGGTTGCCAATGTAAAAAAGTAGTATCTTACCCGATGCTTTTCATTCTCCATATACTCCGTAGAAAAAATAAGGCATTCTGCCCACATAAAGGTAGTGATCACCAGATAAAGCAATCTAAAACCGCTCAGTGTAAAAGAAATACCCAGACCACCTATCTGAGGAATATCATATTGCCAGATTGTACTCATCTTACCTCTCATTCTGCTGCTTTGGCAGCGTTTTGTCGTAAAGTTCAGTAGGAAAACAGTTAAGGTATTCTACTAATGATAAAGTGCCAGCAAAAATTCGGTCAGCTTTGTGGAAAACAATCCTGCTCCCATAATAAAAACAGCAATAATCACTAAAGGAAGCACCATTTGCCAACCGGGATCTTTAACTCCTTCCAGCATTGCCTGGGGACTGTCCTCAGTAGGAAAATACCCTCTGACAACCATAGGCAGCATATAAATTGCCGTTAAAAAAGCAGAGATCAGCAGAATAGCCAGTCCCGCCAAGGCCATGGGATTTTTGCTTTCCACTGCTGCCCTGGCCAGATTCCATTTGCTGATAAAGCCTGCTGTCATAGGTACTCCCATAAGCCCCAATGCAGATATGGTGAGGGCTGCAAAAACCACCGGCATCTTCTGTCCCAAGCCGTCCAGTTCATAAACGTAGCTTTTTTTACTTTGATGGATAATTGCTCCGGCACAGAAGAAGGCTTCGATCTTCATGATTCCATGACTGATCATATGGGTAAGAGCTCCCAGCATTCCCTGAGGAGTCATCATTACTACTCCCAATAAAATATAGGACAGATTGGCTATGGTGGAGTAGGCCAAGCGTCTTTTCATGTGAGTTTCCTTTACCGCTCGTGAGCTTCCGTAAAAAATCGTAAGAATAACCACTGCCATGACCAGACTTTGTGCCCAGGTTCCCTTTAAAAAATCTGCTCCAAAGCTGTAATGGGTAATGCGGATGATTGCAAAAGCCCCTGCCTTTACTACGGCTACTGCGTGTAAAAGTGCAGTTACCGGTGTAGGCGCCACACCTGCCTGAGGAAGCCAGGAATTAAACGGGCAGATGGCTGCTTTTACCCCAAAGCCTAAAAAGGCGATGACATAAACCAGTAAAAGAACGTCTGCCTTTGGGGCCACCTTGTCCATATCCAGTACTCCTCCGAGCTGAAAATTCGCCGTTGTTCCATAGGAAATGACAAAAATCAGCCCAATAAAGGCAAAGGCTGCGCCGCCCAAGGAATAATACAGGTATTTTCTGCTTGCCAGAACTGCTTCTCTGGTCATGGAATGCAGTACCAAAGGTACCGTTGTCAAAGTCAACAGCTCATAGAAGAAGTACATGGTCAGCAAATCCTCTGCAAAGGCTATTCCCAAAGTAATTCCATAGGTTACAGTATAAAACATATAGAAGGCATCCTGTCTTTTTTCCTCCTTCATATAGGCAAATGCGTAAAGTGTTGCCAAAGGCCAGAGGACTGCCACCAGTCCCCCAAAAACAGCCGACATCCCGTCCATCTTCAGGGAAAGAGAGAGCTTCTGCACAAAATTGACGATTTCAAACCTTCCCGCAGGTGGATCAATGATCAAGCAGGCTACCAGAATACTGTTAATCAGTACGAGTCCTTCTATATAGATATGCTTGATCCTTCTGTTTTTTATAGGCAGAACGGGAATACTTATTCCCCCAAGGACAGGGATTAAAATAATTAAAATCAAGACCCATTCTTTCATTTTTACCTCTCATTCTGCTGCTTTAACAGCATTTTAATCACAGGATTTTATGTGCCGATACAAATCTCGGGGTTTCTTCTAAAATATTGTACCCACGATCTGTATAAGCTGGTCTGTAATGATTCCGGGGAAAATTCCCATAAGTAAGGAAACGAAGGCCAACGTCAGGATAGGGAAAAGCATCAGCCAGGCGGGCTCCTTTTTTCTTTTTTCCCCAAATCTGTCTCCCGGCAAAAAGCCTTCTATACTGATGGGAAGCAGATAACCTGCTGTAAAAAGGGCACTAATCAAGAGCACTGCAGGACCCAGCCAGGAAAAGGGAAGGATTTTACTCTCCAGAGCTCCTGCTGCCAGATACCACTTACTTAAAAATCCCACTGTGGGAGGAATTCCCACCAGTCCCAGGGAGGCAAGGGTAAAACACCACAAGGCAGCAGGCATCTGCTTTCCTATTCCCTTAAGCTCATCTACTCTCTGTTTCCCGGTTTGATGGATCAGGGCTCCTGCAAAAAGGAACAGGGTTCCTTTAAACAGTGCATGGCAGACTATATGCAGTAAAGAGCCTGTCAGCGCCTGTCCATTCATCAGCGCCAGGCCAAAAAGAATATAGGCAGCCTGACTTACTGTAGAATAGGCCAGCCTTTTTTTTAGCAGCCTTTCCCTATAGGCCAGTACGGAACCCATAAAAACGGTAATCAGTGCCAGTATAAGCCAGATGATCTGTACCCAGGTTCCCCTGAGTACATCGGCACCAACTACATAATACACTGTACGAATAATTCCCAGAATACCCATCTTCACAATAACTGCAGACAGGACTGCGGAAGCCGGTGCAGGGGCTTCAGGATGCGCAGTAGGAAGCCAGCCATGGAAAGGAAACATCCCTGCTTTAACAGAAAAGCCCAAAATCATGCAAAAGGAGGCCGACAATACCAGCGCCTCTTTCTCTCCCGGAACTTGCCCTGCCAGTATTCCTGCTGCCTGAAAGGTTAAACCGTTTCCATAGGAAGCCAGCAGGAAAAATCCAAATAAGATCAGAGCACCCCCAAAAACAGAATAAAGCAGGTATTTCAGTCCTGCCATCAGGGCTTCCTTCGTCTGATGGTGCAAAACCAGGGGAACCGAAAGCAGGGTCATCAATTCATAAAACAGATAGAAGGTGATCATATTTCCTGCAAAATTTAATCCCTGTAAAACGCCATAAACCAAAAAATATGCTCCATAATATCTTGCTTTATGCTTTTCCTGTTTCATATAATCCAGACTGAATATTCCCGCCGCAAGCCACAATACGGTTTCTACGGTGAAAAATAAAAGTCCCACCTGGTCTGCCCGAAAGTAAATCGGCAAATCTTTTGTCAAATAAAATAATCTATATTCCATTATGCCGCTCTCCTCTTATTTAAAGACCGCCAGGCCTGTTTCAATCCACTTTACCACCGGTTGGGAGGACATTCCCAGAAGAATATTCACCAGAACAAACAAGCAAATCGTAATGGCATATCCTCTTTCCTTTGCTGCGGTGATATAGCTGTACTGTATTCGTTCTCCCGCAATTTCTGCCTGATTATTCTCATCCAGAGGTAGGGGAGTATACAGGCGGATGACCGTTTTCATAAAATAAATGGCATTCAGGATGGTACTAACTGCCAGAACAATTAATGCAGGAAGCATTTTCCTGCCTCCCTCCAGGGCTGCTCCTGCAAACAGGAGCTTGCTGACAAAGCCGGAGAATATAGGGATACCCACCATGGATAATGCCCCAACGGTAAACCCCACTCCTGCAATTTTATGGCGAAAGCCTGCACCCGTTAGAAATGTAAAGGGTCGCTTTCCTTCCGATACATCCGTTAATCCAATTGCTGAAATAAACAAAAGCGATTTTGTGGCTGCATGAGAAAGGATATGAAAAATACTGGCAATCATTCCTCCCCTGGTTCCCAGTCCTATCCCCATGTAGATATACCCGATCTGTGCAATGGAGGAGAAGGAAATCATTCTTCGGATATCGTTTTCCTTGATGGCACTTAAGGAGCCGAAAATCATGGCTGCCAGACCAAATATATATAAAATATTGATAATCCTGCTGCTGCAGATTACCTCAAACCCGATTACCCGGTAAAATATTTTAATGAGCAGGAAAATATAGCCTTTGGAGACTAAACTGGAAAGAATTGCCGCACTGGATACCGTGGAATACCCATAGGCATCCGGAAGCCAGCTATGAAAGGGAAACAGAGCTGATTTAATAGCCAATCCCACACTCATTATGGCAATAATCACCAACAGGGGGATTTCATAGGTTCCTTCAGCCACAATTACAGCCACTGCCTGCTGAATGTTGCTCATCAGAAGATGTCCTGTCAAATCATAAAGCATACAAATCCCCAGAAGCAAAAGACCTGAGCCTAAAAGACTCATAATCATATAACGTACTGCCGCCTCTATCGTTCTTCCGTTCTGTCTGATCATAATCAGGCCACAGGCAGAAATGGTATTGATTTCTACAAAAACGTAGGCAGTAAACAGATCATTGGTATAAATCAATGCCAATAAGGAGCTGAGCAGAAGGTTGACCAGAATATAATATAAATTATGCTTGGTTTCCTCTACCTCCCTTGCCAGCTTCTTACGTCCTCCTGCCATAGACAAAAACATGATTATGGAAAAAAACAGCGCTATGCCTGCCTCCAGAACCCCTGCACGGATTTCATTACCCCAGGGTGCCGGGAAATGCCCCATCATATAAGTATAGCTTTCTCCTGTTTGCAAAAGAAACCAGAAGAGAATTGCCGACATTATTCCCACTGCAGCAATAACACAGGTATTCAGCCACTTAGCTGCCTTACCGGAAAGAATGGAACTGAAGATGCCGCTAAACATGGACAAAATAATACAGAAGAACGGAATATTCTGCCAAAACATCAACTTCCCTTCCATTTTATAATCCCTCCTTCTTCAGTCTGGTAGAAATTTCATCTAAATCCAGGGTATGATACCGCCTGTACAGACGAATGGTCAAAGACAGCATCAGTGCAGTCACAGATACGCTGACCACAATACCGGTCAGCACCAATCCGGAGGGAACCGGATTGATATAGGCCTCCACGTCTTGTATTCCGTTGACGACTATAGGAGCAGCTCTCCCCGTAACATAGCCTTTTTCTGCCAGAAAGAGATAAATTGCAGTATCCATGATGTTCAATCCGATAATCTTTTTAATCAGGTTTTTTTGCAGCAGAAGATTAGAGAACCCGATGACGAATAAGGTAACCGAAACGACTTCTCCATAATTGACCCAAAAATTACCTCCCATTACTAAAACCCTCCCTTTCTGAACATCACATAGAAGGCATACATGGTACAGGCTACTACCAGGCCTACGCAAATATTCAAGGGCAGAATCAGACCGCTGCTTAAGATAGCTCCCGGCTCCCCTAAAGGAATCCCACTTTCCATATGATTGGCTCCCGTGTAAAAAGAATAGCTTTTGGCTATGGCGTAAAAGCTTAATGCCAAAAAGCAGATCCATTTATAGGTTTTCCAGGAAAAGAAACGTTCGGTTTTCTTAAACCCAAAGGCATTCAGATATAAAATCAGTCCTGCACCCATAATGGCTCCGCCGGAGAAACCTCCGCCGGGAGAAAGATGACCATTTAAGACCACATAGATCCCAAACAGCAGGATTACCGGCACCAGCAGTGTTGCCGCCTTCTGTAAAATGGCATCGTTTTTTGGTTCATAAATGCGGTCATTTTCCTCTTCTTCTTTAATGGTCAGGTCTGATTCCTTATCCTTCTCTTTCTTATCCACCCGCAGCAGGATGAACACAGTTATCGTAGCAATAAACAATACATTCGATTCTCCAAAGGTATCAAAGGCACGATAATCCAGAATCATTCCCGTAACGATGTTTACCGCACCGGTCTCCTGCAGTCCCTGTTCGATATATCGTGCAGAAACCTCGTTGTTATCAGGCCTGTCTGCATCTCCCGTAGGAGGAAGATAAGATACCGTTGCCCAAAGTACACCGATTAAAACCAGGCAGAAAATTACGCACATGATCCGATAAAGATGGAAAAATATCTTCAGCTCTTTATTCTGACTGGGATCATAGAGCTTTTCCTTAAGCCGCTTCCTTTCCTCCGCATCATCATAGGAGGGTCTCTTCTTTTCTTTTTTAGGCCTTATCTCTATCTTATCCAGATAAGGGTCTGTTTCTCCATCCAGCCATCGGGAAAATTCAAACCCTTTTTTATTCACATATTCCGGCCTGATCTTACTCACTTTCCTCATCTCCCCTCATGGCATGGATTTTCTTTAAGGTAATAAAAAACAATATACTGGTCACTCCCGCTCCTACTGCTGCCTCAGTAATGGCCAGATCGGGAGATTCCAGTAAAATCCAGATGATAGACATAATCAGGCTATAGGACATAAATATCAATATGGAATTTAACAGCTTTTTCGAAAAGCTGACGGCAATGGCACATACCAGCAGAAAGCCCATGAGAATATAGGTAAAAAGCTCCATTTATTCCTCCTTTGGTTCTTCTTCTATTTCACAATAGTTTTTTATTTTCTCATTGGTGGTTACTTCAAATCGTGCGATCAGATGAGAGGATACAGGAGAAGCAAACCACAGAAATATGATCACCAGCAGAATCTTTACTGAGGTCAGATTCAAGCCGTTAAAAATCATCAGCCCCAGCATACACAGTCCCATTCCTAAAGTATCGCCGATTGCTGCTGAGTGCATACGGTTTAAGACAAAGCGGAAACGATAGGAACCGAATACCTCTATGGCAAATAGAAACAGACCTGACAGCAAGATCAAAGCACCTACAGCAAACCGCAGCCATTCCAATATCTGCATCTAATTTTCCTCCGTTCCTTCTTCTCTGATTTTTCTTTCCCGGTAAATTCCCATATACACTTTGGTCAGCACCACCACCGATAAAAAACTGATCATGGCATAAATAATACAGATATCCACCAGATATCCTTCCTTCAGCAAAAGGGAAAGTACAACGATAATGACCATAACCATTGTTCCCATCATATTTACAGCCACGATTCGATCCGCAATTTTAGGCCCCCTGATCGAACGAATCAGGCAAAGCACCAGCATGATAGCCAAAAAAACCAGGGTGAAAATATATAGCCCCCTGTATGCAGCTTCCAGTGCACTAAGATTGTTTTGCATGACCATACTCAGCCCCCTTTTCTTCTATCTGCTGCAGAAGCTCTACAAATATACTGTCTTCTATTCCCTTACCCATATCCTTATCCAGACAATGGATCACAAGCTCATCCTGTTCCAGAGAAACGGTAATTGTTCCAGGCGTAAGGGTGATGGAATTTGCCAGGATAACCCTTGTCAGCCTGGATTTAAGGTTGGTTCTAAAATGGATGATTTCCGGTTCGATAATATATTTTGAAGAAATAATCAGTCTGATCGTAACCAGATTTGCTTTTCCGATTTCCCAAATTAGGACTGCTGCGTAACGAAGAAAAAGAGGCAGCAATCTGAACAGGAGGATATCCTTCTTTAAACTGTAATCCATAAATTTACAGATAAATGCATACATTATCCCGGATATAATCAGACCCAGGATAATGATTTCCGGTGTAATACTCCCATTAAATATGATCCAGAGCAGAAAAAATAGTAAATACATTTTCTACCTCCCTTCCTTATCACGATAGATCATATATTTGCAAATTGGATGGCCCAGTGCAGAAAATTTTTCTTCGTACTCAGTCATTACATTCCCCCGGCTCAGTTCTTCATCCTGATGCAGGTCATAGGTTGCGGCAGCCAGCTTCCAGCCTGCCGGCTCTATTTCTTCCATGGCAAAGTCAAACAGGGGGCGATTGTCTGTTTTAAATTCCAGTCTTCCTTTCTCGGTTAAAACCTGGTCAAAAATCTGCAGGAACTGCCGACTTGGGAGTCTTCGCTTCGTATGCCTGTCCTTCGGCCAGGGATCGGAGAAATTCAGATAAATTCTGTCTACCTCTCCCATAGCGAAAACGGCTGTAAGCTCCCTGGCGTCCATCAGGAGAAAGCGAAGGTTTGGCAATGGTGCCTGCTCCATTTTCTGAACTGCCCGAAGAAGAACACTGGAGTACCTTTCTATTCCCAGGTAGTTGATGTCAGAGTTTAATCTGGCCATTTCCATAAGGAACTTTCCTTTCCCCATACCAATTTCAATGTGAAGCTCATTCTCATTATGCCAATACTCTTTCCAATGGCCCTTATGCTCTGAAGGCCCGGCAATAACGAACTCACTGTTTGCTATAATTTCATCTGCTCCGGTAATATTTCTTAAACGCATAGCTTATGTCCTCTTCTATTTTTTCTTATTGCCCTATTTTACACCCATTTTTTTCAAAACAAAATAGCTATATCTGGTAATTTATTGAAGAATTTGCAATTTCAGTAGTCGAAAAAGAATTTTTTGTGTAGAATAAAGGTACATTTTATTCAAGGAAGACTTATTTATGTTGTATAGCTTTTCATTTTTTAAAATAAATAAACTCATTTATGCCTTCTTCATGCTTCTTATCTTATCTGCGGTTCCCTGCAGCAGGGTCATGGCCGTAGATTATGAGGCCGAAGCAGAGACTCGAAAGTCTATGCCGGTAGAGTCCAACTCCTATGAAAACTGGCCCCTGGGTCCTGCCATTGGCGCTCAGGCAGCCATATTAATAGATGCCCGGACCGGTGCTGTTCTGTACGAGAAGAATATTCACGAAAAACTTTATCCTGCCAGCATAACCAAGCTTTTAACCACCTATATTGCCATTAATGAATGTCAGCCAGATGAGATGATTACCTTTTCCCAGGAAGCGATTGACAGCATAAACTGGTGGGAGGATGCAAATATGGGAGTAAATGCCGGTGC
This sequence comes from Lachnospiraceae bacterium, assembly GCA_004558185.1. Taxonomy (GTDB): domain Bacteria; phylum Bacillota; class Clostridia; order Lachnospirales; family Lachnospiraceae; genus SFDP01. The sequence continues at coordinate 49,643 of SFDP01000005.1, forward strand.
TTCCCTTCCTCTGGAGGATGTCCTTTATGGAATACTTGTGGGCTCGGCCAATGAGGCCGCCTATGCTTTAGCCGAACATATCAGCGGCAGTGTGGAGGAATTTGCCAAGCTGATGAATCAAACTGCCAAAGAGCTGGGTTGCACAAATTCTAACTTTGTCACCCCCAATGGAATCCATGACGAAAAACACTATACCACTGCTCACGACATGGCTATTATTGCCAGGGCTTTTTTCTCCAACGATATTTTGGCCAAAATATCCGGTACTACACGGTTTGAGGTGCCGGTTAATGAAACTCAGCCCAGAGAGGGAATTATCCTGACAGCAAAAAGCCAGCTTCTGCCGGGAAAGGCTTATGCCTACGATGGCCTGGTAGGCACGAAAACAGGTTATACACAGGCTGCCCGTCAGACACTGGTATCCTGTGCCTCTAAGGGAGGAATAAAGCTGATCTGCGTAATTCTAAAAGAAGAGGTTCCCTATCAATTTACCGATACCGTCTCTTTATTCGATTATGGCTTTGACCATTTTGAGGCTGTAAATGTCAGTGAAATCGATACTCAATATACTATCGATAATTCTTTTTTTACTACAGATATCGATTTGTTGGGCAGCAGTAAGCCTATATTGGAGCTGGATAAAAATGATTATATTATTTTACCCAATACCATCAGTTTCGATGATGTAACTTCGAAAATTTCCTATGATGATTCTTCTTCAGATGAAATTGCTTCCATAGATTATTATTATCAGAATGTTTTTTTAGGAGGTATATCGGTAAAGCTGGCTGCTGAAGAAGCCCCTGCTTTTGATTTTGGCCGTAAAAATACAGCTATATCCAGCCAGGCCCCCATCCCAGAAGAACGGGTAATTTTTATCAATGTATTTTATCTGGCTCTTCTGTTTAGTGCTGTTCTTCTTTTGGCTGCTTTTCTTTTTTCCTTCAGAGCCCGGCGAAAAAAACGGGGACTGCGTTACAAGAAAAAGAAAATCTTCAGCCGGGACAAATACTGGTATATAGACCATTATTGATTTGTTCTATTTTGTACCTCCATATTCCCTCGGTTCTTTTCTGTTATGATAAAAGGCTATCGCATCAGGGACTGCCTTAATCCTGATTCGATAGCCTCTTCTTTTGCTTTTTCAGTTCTTTGTCATTTTGGCGAAGCTGCTGCAGCTTCTCAACCTTTTCCTCTGTGGTAAACTTGGAGGTCTTGATGGCATAATATTTGCCTTCTTCCGATTTTTTTACCCTCACTTTATATTTCAGGTATCCATGTATATCACAGAAAGCTACACTGTAGTAATGCTTGCCGTTTGGCGTATACCACCGCATTTTTTTCTTCAGATTCCTTCGACAGAGATAACATTTTGTGGATGCCACCTCTCTGTCTTCCATTACTGCTTTTTTTTCTTCAAATTCCCTGCTGATATATTTGGCATATCCCGGAAAAACAATCTTGATCTCTTTCTTACGGCTCTTCGGCAGATGAAAGGTATCAAAGGATACCAGCCGGTAAATTTCAGGATTGTCTATCCTCTCCAATATCCTGGCTGTGTAATAGGCATCGCTGAAAGCACGATGGAAGGGGATATCCTTTTCTATTTCAAAATAATCAATGGCAAATTCCAGAGTCTTTCTGGTCTTATCCTTCATCACTTCCAGACTGAACAGCTTCTGCACATCATAAAACTTAAGAGGGCCTTCTCCCAGAGGCTTCATATGGTAATACTCCATATTTCGCTGCAGCTCCAGCAGATCCAGGGGTCCCCAGGTGGCAAAGATATAGTCCCTGCCACACCACTTTAAAAATTCCTCCATTACCTCCGGGAAAGGTCTTCCGGCTTCTAATTCCTGCATTTGTAAATGGATGATATCTGCCGTGATCTGATGCATAGTGTGGTAAATCTGAGGACGGATTAGCTGCGAAAAGCGTTCAACGATTTCTCTCTTTTCATTCAGCTTTACTGCTCCGATCTCAATAATTTCAAAAACCGGCACCTGTGGCTGTCTATTTTCTTTCTTATCTGAATTACTCTGATTCCATTCTAAATCCAGAACAATAATACTCATAGCTCTCCTTTCAGGCTCCTTAAAGGCCTCTTGGCTAAATTAAACCTGGAATGATCTCTGCCAGATATTTTGCCAGGTTCTTGTGGGCATCCAGACTCAGGTGCATATGGTCATACGGATACATATTCACACCCTTTAATGTACCTGCATCTAAATAGTGAATACCCAGACGCTCGGCCACATCCTGGTAAAGGGGTGCCAATGCCTGGGATTTTTCTGCACAATTTTCTCCCATTTCACCATACACCTCTGTATTTTTATAGCCCGGCTCAATGGGAGGCGGCGTAATCAACAAAATATTGGGAGTATGCCGAAAGGCTGCTGTTGTATCCTTAGCCTTTTGAATCAGCCTTTCCATTCCTTTGGCTACATTGGCAGGGGTGGCTGCAAATCTTTCTTTGACATCGTTGGTGCCCAACATAATGATCAGTAAATCCACAGGCTTATGGGTCATCAAACAGGGATAAAGATAATTCAGTCCGCAAAGTCCTTCAAATAGAGGATCCTCAAAGCAGGCAGTTCTTCCCTCCAGGCCTTCTTCTGCTATAAGATAATCCTTTCCCAGATTCTCCTGCAAAAGGCAGGTCCATCTTTCCTCTTCTGAAAATCTTTCCTTGGTTCTGGAGTTATAACCATGGGTATTGGAATCTCCGAAGCAAAGGATTTTCTTATAAATATTTTTGGACATCTTTTTCTTCTCCTTTCTCCCAAAAGCATCTGAAATTATACTAATGTACTGGCATATTTACCGCATTTACTATCTTTGACCAGTATAGCATTACATAAAATGGATGTAAACCTAATCAGACAGACTTTATATATTAATAATAATTCTCATTTTTATTTATTGACAGTTTGATTCAAATTGTGTTATTGTTGCTTTAGTTAGTTATAACTAATAACTTTTAGTAAGAATAGGCTGCTAAAGCAGCAGAATGAGAGGTAAATATGTCTTTAATCAACAAAGAGGTAAGTGATTTTTCAGTCGAGGCATTCCAGAATAATGCCTTTAAAACGGTAACTAAAGAGGATATAAAGGGAAAATGGAGTGTATTCTTCTTCTATCCCGCTGATTTTACTTTTATCTGCCCTACAGAGCTGGAGGATCTTCAGAATAAATACGCTGAATTCAAAAAGATCGGCTGCGAAATTTATTCTGTGTCCACCGATACTCATTTCGTACATAAGGCGTGGCATGATAACTCTGAAAGAATCAGCAAGCTGGAATATCCTATGCTGGCAGACCCTACACACGCATTATCCAATGATTTTGAGGTACTGATCGAGGAAAGCGGTCTGGCGGAAAGAGGAACCTTTATCGTTAATCCTGACGGAAAGATCGTTGCTTATGAGATCAATGCCGGTAATGTAGGCCGTAATGCGGATGAGCTTCTTCGCAAGGTTCAGGCAAGCCAGTTCGTATATGAGCATGGAGATGAGGTTTGCCCTGCTAAATGGCAGCCCGGTGCCGAGACCTTGAAGCCAAGTCTTGATTTAGTAGGTCAGCTATAAGGAGGACAGAGGGAATGATAAAAAACTTATATGATGTCATTGTGATCGGCGGTGGGCCAGCAGGGCTTACCGCCGCCCTCTATCTTGCCAGAGCCAGATACCGGGTTCTGGTTATGGAAAAGGATCATTTCGGCGGAAAATAGAGCTGCCTCTTCTTCCGGCGGACTGTTCACCTCGGATATGCTGGCTCAGTTGAATATGGTCTTTACTAAAATGGATGAGGCGCTGGTTCTTATGCTTTATCTGAATGACAAGCCGGTGTCTTTGGAATTGAAAAATTATATGGAGGAGCTATCCTCCTTAACGGATAAATTAAGCCTGGTGATGGTAACCGATGATCATCTGAAGGAAGTGGCTGAGGATGAGCTTCCCTGTGTCCGTATCCATAAGCAGAACGGTACTTTTTCCGGTCTTGCTTTTCACGGAGTTCCGGGTGGCCACGAATTTACCTCCTTCGTTTTGGGTCTCTACAATGCCGCAGGGCCAGGACAAGCTATTGAAGATGAGCTTTCAGAAAAAATTAAAGCGATAGAAGATCCTCTGAATCTGAAGATTATGGTCTCTCTTTCCTGTACCATGTGTCCTGAGCTGGTAACAGCTGCACAGCAGATCGCTTCCCTGAATCCCAAGGTTAGTGCAGAGGTTTATGATTTGAATCATTTCCCTCATCTTAAAGACAAATACCAGGTGATGAGTGTGCCCTGCATAGTAAGTGACAATGGTAAGATCAGCTTTGGGAAAAAGAATATCCGCCAGATCATAGAATGGCTGTCCGAATAAAATCATACTCTTTGACAATCAAGCGTAGCATTTCTTTAATAGAATGTTACGCTTAATTTTTTCCCACTTACAAAAGTCCTTTTATCTAAATAATCTACAATGGTAAAAACCATGGTAGAAAAAAGGAGTCATTGCATAGCAATGACCCCTTCCCTTTTTTATTTTCCATCACGGAGATTGAGTAATCTCTGATAACGATATTCTGCATCCTTTCTGGTCTTCTCCAGTAATTCCTTGGCAGCCTCTTCTCCCTTGATCTTAGGAAGCTGGGAGAAACGTGTTTCGTTTTCAAGGAACTCCTCAAACTTATCGAAGTCAGGCTCCTTGGAATCGATGGTCAAAGGCTGTTCCTTTCTGGGATCGAAACGATACAGTACCAGATAGCCACACTCTACGGCCTTTAACTGGCTCTTCTGGTGATTTGCCAGCCCTCCCTTGATGCCGTGCTCAATACAAGGAGAGTATGCCATGATCAGTGAAGGTCCATCGTAGCTCTCAGCTTCTCTTAAAGCCTTGATGGTCTGTACCTTGTTGGCACCCATGGAAATCTGAGCAACATATACATGGCCGTAAGCCATGGCAATCATACCCAGGTCTTTCTTCGCCTCATTCTTACCGCCTGCTGCAAATTTGGCAATACTTGCTGCAGGAGATGCTTTGGAGGACTGACCTCCGGTATTGGAGTAAACCTCTGTATCCAGTACCAGAACATTCACATTCAGGTTGTTAGCCAGTACATGATCTAATCCGCCGTAGCCGATATCATATGCCCAGCCGTCACCACCGATAATCCATACAGATTTGCTTACCAGGTCACGCTCAAGCTCAAGCAGTTCTTTAACTGCTTCACAACTGCTTGCCTTTACTCCGTCAATAATCGGTTTAACCAGCTCACGCTGTTTGTCTCTGTCATTTCCTGCTGCTATATAAAGCTCAAAAGCAGTTTTAAGAGGTGCCTCCACCTTATCCAGATTATTTTCCATCAGTTCAAGGATACGAGCCTCTTTTACATTCTGAGCAAGAGCCATACCATAACCAAACTCCGCATTATCCTCAAACAGGGAGTTTGCCCAGGCTACACCACAGCCATTCTTATCATTTACGAAGGGTGAAGAGGGTGTACTGGAGGAATAAATCATGGAACATCCTGTTGCGTTAGCTACCATCATATCCTTACCGAAGAGCTGGGATACCAGTTTATAGTAAGGAGTTTCACCACAACCCGGACAAGCGCCTGATACCTCAAAATAAGGCATTGCAAACTGGGTTCCTTTAATCGTATCCATGCTGAAGTATTCTGTCTTATAAGGAACCTCTTTGTACAGGTAGTCTGCCAAAGGAACCTCTTCCAACTGAGGTTTAACATCAACCATTTCCAGTGCCTTGTTTCCTGCTTTACCGGGGCATTCCACAGCACACAGGTTACATCCTACGCAGTTATCAGGAGATACCTGCACACGATACTGCAAATCCTCTACTCCCTTACCCATTGCCTTAAGGGTTTCGAATTCCATCGGCGCATTCTTCACTTCCTCATCGGTCAGCAGGAAGGTACGGATGGTTCCATGAGGACATACCATAGAACAGATTCCGCACTGAATACAGTTTTCCGGCTTCCAGCAGGGTACCTGTGCCGCAATGGTTCTCTTTTCCTGATAGGAAACATTATTTCTGATAGAGCCATCTAAGAGATTGTGCTTGGTAAATGCACTTACCGGTAAGTCATAGCCTTCCAGATGATTGATCCGTGCTACGTGCTCATCAAAATATTCATCTCCGGTTTTTTTTCTTTCCAGCTTATCCGTAAATGCTGCCCATTCAGGCTTAACCGTAATTTCTTCCAGGCCTTCCTTGCCCAGGTCGATAGCCTTCCAGTTTAACTGAACGATTTCATCGCCTTTTTTCGCATAGGATTTCTTTGCTGCTGCCTTCATATATTCTACTGCTGTATCATAAGGCATGATCTGTGTATTTAATGCAAAGAATGCAGACTGCAGAATGGTATTGGTTCTTCTTCCCATGCCGATCTTCTGTGCAATGTCTGTTGCATCAATAATGTAGAATTTGGCTTCCTTCTTTGCCAGGTCTGCCAGCATCTTCTTCGGCAGCTTCTCCTCAAGCTCATCCTTCTTGAAGGTGGTGTTCAACAGGAAGGTACCGCCCTTCTTCAGGCTGGATACCATGTCATATTTGTAAACGTAGGAATCCAGTGAGCAGGAAACAAAATCTGCATTATTAATATAATAGGTAGAGCGAATAGGTGATTTACCGAATCTCAAATGAGAACGGGTTACACCGCCGGCCTTTTTGGAATCGTATGCAAAATATGCCTGTACATACTGATCGGTATTATCACCAATAATCTTGATTGAGTTTTTATTCGCACTAACCGTACCATCACTACCCAATCCGTAGAACAGACAGGAGGTATAATCACTATTTACGGTAAAGTCCGCATCAGCCGTGAGAGATAAGTGGGTCAAATCATCTTCAATACCAATGGTGAATTCCTGCTTAGGCGCATCCTTTTTCAGTTCATCATAAACTGCTTTGATCTGAGCAGGAGTTGTGTCCTTGGAGCCCAAACCGTAACGGCCGCTGATAATAGTCAGGTCTTTCTTATCCTTAAGTGCATGAAGCACATCCAGATACAGAGGCTCAGCACCGCCTAATTCCTTTGTACGGTTGAGTACTGCAATCTTCTTCACGGTGTCCGGTAAAACTGCAGTCAGGTATTTTACGGAGAAAGGACGATACAAATGTACTTTGATCAAGCCAACCTTTTCTCCTCGAGCATTGAGAGTGTCGATAGTTTCCTTAATGGTTTCTGTTACAGACGCCATAGCTACAATAACTCTGTCTGCATCAGGTGCACCATAATAAGTGAAGGGTGCATATTCCCGGCCGGTAATCTCAGATACCTTCTTCATATAAGCAGCCACAATGTCCGGAACAGCCGCATAATGCAGGTTCTGTGCCTCTCTTCCCTGGAAGAAAATATCATCATTCTCGGCACCGCCACGGGTAACCGGATTCGTATGAGGATTGAGTGCATTGGCTTTGAATTTCTCCAGTGCTTCTTTATTCAATAGCTTTCCTAAGATTTCATAATCCATAACCTCAACCTTCTGAATCTCGTGAGAGGTTCTGAATCCGTCAAAGAAATGAATAAACGGTACACTTCCTTCAATTGCTGCCAGGTGTGCAACACCGGCAAGATCCATAACCTCCTGAACGGAATGGCTGGCAAGCATCGGAACACCGGTCTGACGGCAGGCAAAAATATCCTCATGATCTCCAAAAATATTCAATGCACGGCTGGCGATAGCACGGGCTGCCACATGGATTACTCCAGGCAGACATTCACCAACCATTTTGTAAATGTTGGGAATCATTAACAAAAGACCCTGGGAAGCAGTAAAGGTTGTGGATAAAGCACCTCCCTGCAAAGCACCGTGAACAGCACCTGCTGCACCACCTTCGGACTGCATCTCTACTACCTTAACGCTGGTTCCGAAAATGTTCTTTCTTCCCCCCGCACTCCAGGCATCTACTACTTCTGCCATGGTAGAAGACGGCGTAATGGGATAGATACCGGCAACTTCTGTAAAAGCATAGGCGCAATGTGCTGCGGCGGTATTACCATCCATTGACATGAATTGCTTACTCATAAGATTTTCCTCCTTCAATTAATACATACCTGTAATTATCATCTGTTTAAAGCAGATTCATCAAACTACTATTGTGATTATATCATAAGTTAGTAATCTTTCCTATACTCGAACTTATTTTCTCTTAATTTTTTTCTGTATTTTACAAATTTCTCCGCCACTTTTTGTCCTTTTCCTTTTTTGAGCCTTAATCTTACCATTCTCTATTGCTAATCCAGCTCCTCCAGCCTTTTACGATCAATAATTTCCACCGTTCCGCGGGTCAGCCTGATCATATCCTCATTTTGAAAATATCGAAGCATCCGGGTAACCACCTCTCTGGCTGTCCCCAAATGATTGGCAATTTTTTCATGGGTTATTTTCAATACCAGGCTATCCTCTACTTTACTTTCCTCCAGCAAAAAGGCCGCAAGCCTTTTATCAAAGCTTTTCCACATAATTTGCTCCATCAGCCACATTACCTCTGACAATCTGCCGGCCATAATTTGATTCATATAGTTTGCCATGGGTGCAGACTCCTCCATAATCTCTTTTAGCACATTAGGGGGAATGATCCACACTACAGAATCCTTTTCTGCCTCTATGGTAATATCAAACTGAATATTCTGCATTACACAGGAGGCAGAAAATATACAGATATCCATTTCAAAAAGGCGATAGATCGTTACCTCTCTTCCCTCCTCTGAATAGATATAGGCTCTAAACTGACCGGATTCCACTAACAACAGACCCAGACAGGTCATCGAGCCATTATGTACAATGGTTCCTTTTTTTACCTTACGACAGATCACGGTAGCCGAGAGCCTGTCCTGCTGGCTTTTCGTTAATTTATTCCAAATAAGAAAATTATCTTCAAATTTCATCCTTACCTCCATTCCTAGTATAACGGTTCATAAATAACTCGACGATAAACGCAGAATATTTTTTTGAGTGTGCAGTTTCAAAAACGTAGGCGTAGCGGGCTACGCTGAGGATGTTGAAGCTGTGCAATCGGAAAAATAGTCAAGTTATAGAGTCGGGTTATTTTGAAACCGTTATACTAGCTTCATCCATTCCACAGGCGCAGCTACATCTCTGCAGATGATTTTGTATGTACACAAAAGTTCTAATTATTCATCATCAGGGTATTGTCAATTCCCAGTCGAATAGCCTGGCTTATGTAAAAAGGAAAGACATTGAAAATACTACATTTTCAATGTCTTTCATCATGACTAAACTAAATCAGACTCTCAGCCTGTTTATTGATTTATCTTATCATAAAACATCTTAACCCCACAAGAAAAATTATTAATAATTCAGCGCACCACGATACGCGAATATTTTGCAGGATTGTGGGAGTACGAAGTACGTAACAATCCGTAGGTATCATAGTTAGGGGCTTTTGACCCTAACATCATTTTATGCTATAATTATCGGGCTCAATAAACTCAGAGATAGCTTACTTTAATTCTCAGTTTTTGTATCATGAATTTTGCTGACTATTCAGAGCCATGCAAATTTTCAATGAAATAAACATTCTGCTTGCATGAATGGACATATCATTGAACATATATGGCGATTGGAGTTCTGAACAGGTGAATTTTGTAAGTATTAAAATTTAATTTTCGAAAGAGGACTCTATGAATAATCTAATAAAAAATATCAATGATTCTTGTAAAAGGCTTCAATTTCTTTCCGGTGCATCACTAAAGTATATCGCAATGATATCCATGCTTGCAGACCATGTGAACAAAGCTCTGATCTGGCCCAATCTGACTTCAGATCATGGAGCTCTTGCAACGGTGAGCAATCTGTTTGGGATAATCGGCAGGATTGCCTTTCCCCTGTTCTGTTTTTTTCTGGTTGAGGGCTATTTCAAAACGCAAAGTCGAATAAAATATCTGCTTAATTTGCTGGTTTTCGGGATGATCTCAGAGGTACCCTTTGATATGTTTACAACGGCGAGCTTTTTTAATATGAACTGGAATAATGTTATGTTCACTTTGGCCTTAGTCCTTATCACCATCTGGAGCATAGATACACTGAAGGAAAGAATAAAAAGCAAGGTTATCTGGGTTTTTGTCTCCTTAGTCATTGTTACAGTAATAGGCATATTTTCGATGAATTATGGGTTCGACTATGAGCATCATGCTATTTTTATCGGTTATTTCTTCTATCTTTTCTATAAGATACCGATTTTGAGAGCTGTTCTTGGTTACCTCTCTATTTTTTCTGAGCCCTGGTCACTTTTGGGCTTCGGTCTGACTCTTACCTATAATGGCAAGCGCGGTAAGCAGTGTAAAATGCTGAATTACTGGTTTTATCCGGTTCATTTACTTATTCTGGGCCTGCTCCGTCTTTATTTTGGTTATTAAATACTTCGGTTTTTGATAAAAAAATTCCTCGGTGATTTCGGATATCTTTCCAAATCATCGAGGAATTTCTATGTCAATATATAGCTATAGAGTCAGCTTTACCCCTTCTTTTGTACCCTGGACATCCTCATCCGTAAGGAGACCGTCACGCTTACAGGCCTGAGTCAATACCTCCATCTCCACGGACAGATCCAGGATATCGTTATTGAAGAGATTTGCATATTGTCTGTCCATGGCATTCTTAATTTTTTCCAGACAATCTATTACGTTTTCTTCCATATTATCCGTAGGAATACCGCTTTTTTCCACTCGTTCATATTTCAAAAGAATGTTTCCCAAGGTGGGCAGATAATAGTTGAGGAATTGTCTCACCCCGGGAATATCCTCCGGCTGACTTTTAAGCGTTCTGAGGATCTTGTCGGCAACACGGCAGATTTCTTCACTTAAGGTGCGAATCTGCTGATTTCTGATTTGCACCTGCAGGCGCCTTATTTCCATAAGATTGGAGCGGCCTCTGGCAAGAACTGCCTCCGTATCCTCCGTTATTCTGCTGCCCTCTTTTTCCTTTGGTTTTTGTCTTGAAAAATAAATGACCAGAATAACCAACAGAATAATCAGAAGCAGAATAATCCCAAAAACAACCAATAAAATCGTAGAAAGCGTGGGAAAGAATTTACGCAGAACCAGAAATAGAATTACGGCTCCTGCCATACCTAATATTCCCAGTGCTCCTGAAGATGTATCCTTCATTACTGATCCTGCCTTTCTTCATTAAGTCCTGTTTAGAATTTTCCTCCGCCCCCACCGTGTGTAGTCCCTGATGAGGAGGTATGTGTGCTGGATCCGCCCGAAGAGCTGCTTTCCTTCGGCTTTTCCCTGCGGTCAACATTCCTGTAGAGGAACAAATCCTTTGATTGAGTAACCTTCATACTGTCCTTTTTCACATAATTTGCAGCTTCAGACTGAAATCTTACCGATTTTAGCTGACTTTTCATCATTGCGGTAATGACAAATGCAACTGCCAGCCCAATCAGCAAAGCAATACTCAGATTAAAAACAATATCAAAGGGCTCCTGGGGCATATTTCCTATATCAAAGGGCTCTGCATTTTTTGCCTGGGTAATAAATTCATCACACAGCTTGGCATAGGTTGAAAAAGCGTCTGCATAATCACCATCACTTAGCATGGGAAGGAATTTTTCTGAAATATAATTAATTCCCGCATCAGTCAATGCCTCTATCCCATAGCCGGTAGTGGAAATCCACCAATCTCTGTCCTCCATGCTCACCAGAAGCAGGATTCCGTCATTATTTGCCCCAAAACCATAGCCATTATAATCATAGAAGTCATCAGCATACTCCATTGGGCTTTTGCCATCTAATGAATTAACCGTCACGACTGCTATATCCACCTGCTGTCTTTCACTTATCTCATCCAGTTGACTGAGCAGCACCTCTTCTTCTGTGTCATTCAGCAAATCTGCCATATCGACCACTCTGATCGCCTTATCCAGAATAATGGTTGAAGCTGCAGCTTCATTCACCTGCAAAGCCCCGTCAATATTTTCGCCAAAGACCGAGGCTGCTTCATACAAATATGCGGCAACCGCATCATTATAATACTCTTCATTGTCATAGGCTTCCCTTATTCTATTTTCCTTTTCTTCATCCAGGATATCCCATGCTGTTCCTCTGGAAAAGATACTCCAGTAATCCTCATTTTCAATCATCAGAATCTGATCATCCAGACTTCCTAAAGATGTCTCTTCAACATAGGCATCAAGATCCTCTTCGTAGGTAAATACCAAAAGAATATCTATTCCCGTTTCAGCCGATAAATAATCGGCATATGCGTTTAATTCATCTATTTCGTCATCACTCAAAACTCCCATCTCATCAACGATGTATTTAGTCGGCTCCTCCTCGGCAAATACAGACAGGGAGCATCCAAGGGTAAGGATAAGCAGAAACAGAACAGATAATATATGCTTTTTCATTCTTCACACCTCCCTACAGCAGCCACAGCAAATAGCTGATCCCAAAGGCAGCAGCACTAACGATTCCCCACAGACTAAACAACCATTTTCTATATGCCGCCTTGTCTAGGGGCAGATCACCTACAATTTTTCCTGTCTGTCCATTCATGGCAAAGGTATATTTCTGTCCCTGCCAGGTAGTATTTAAAAGCCATACCGGATACAGGGCATATTTTGCTTTTCCATTCTGAAGATGGATAGAGGTAGATTCTGCTGTAACCGAGGTGTAACCTTCTACAGTAGAGGCAAAGGTTTTTTCTACGCTTTTCTTAATTCTTTCATTGGCACGTTCTATACTCTGATTGGCATCTACATCGTATTTATCTGCAAGATAACCGGCAAGATAGGCCGTCTGAAAATCCACCGCATCGGAAAAATTAAAGGGTTCAATGGATTCCATCAGATCATCGGCCATTTTAGTCGAGCCGTCTACCGGTACCAGCTCAAAGCCCACAGAGCCGCTTCGAATAATCGAATAGAAGCTGGTTTCCGTATAATCATAATCACTGTCACTCCAGACACGGGTTTTGGTAGCCTTATACCGGATATTTGCATCCGCATCTGCATCAAAGAGCCAGAAGGGCACATAGACCCCTTTAACCTCATCAATATGGTTTTGATCCTTAAATACCTTAGGCAGCAGCTTTTTTCCTCCGTAGTGCCTGTTCAGCGCCGCCTTAGCTGCCTTCTTATCCAGCTTAAAGGGAATAATATAATCCGGCTTCAGTGCACCTGAAAACTGTCCCATCATGACCACCGGATTTCCACAGTAGGGACAGGCCGTAGCTGCAGTATTCTCATCACCTACGATTTCTCCTCCGCAAGATTTACAGCTATATGTACGAAGCCCATCGGTCTCTCCCTCCTCCCATTGAGAGCCGGCATCCGTTTCCCAATTCATCTCATCCGACTGTTCCTCTTTTAGCTGATCGTCATAAGCAGTCAATGTGTCCATTTCAAATTCCGTATCACAAAAGGGGCATTTCATTTTTTGTACCGCACTGTCGAAGGCAATTGCACCCCCACAGCATGGACATTTATACTCTTGTAATGCTGCCATATTTCTCCTCCTTTGAAGTCAATTGTTTTTATTTTGCTGAAGGGTATACTGCTCCCATAAGGTAGGAGCGAGGAACATAGTCCTTATCCTACAATATCACCATCATCAAAGGGATCGCCGCATTCAGGACAGAATTTTGGAGGTTTTACCCCTTTTTCAGGCTCCCATCCACATTTATCGCATTTGTACTGAGGTACACCTGCCGGCTTTTGGGTTCCGCAATTCTGACAGAATTTTCCTTTGTTTACCGTTCCGCAGGAACAGGTCCAGCCATCCTCAGCAGGCTTTGGTGAACCGCATTCCGGGCAGAATTTCCCACTGACAACGGCTCCACAAGAGCATTTCCATCCATCTGCCGATACCGGCTCCGGTTTTTTGCTGCCGCATTCAGGACAGAATTTTCCATTAACAACAGCCCCACAGGTGCATTTCCAACTACCTGCAGGTGCTGCTGCAGCCGCTTGCTGCTGTGCCGCCTGCTGCTGTCCCATTGCAAATAGATTTTGTGCATTCATTCCACCGCCTGCATTCATAGCCATACCCATGCCCATAAATCCGGTCATAGCTCCGGCAGAGTTAGAAGCTGCAGCCTTCATTGCATCTGCCTGTGCACCAACCAGAGTAGCTCCGGCCATATTAGGGTTCTGTAAAACAGCCGTTCTCTGAAGCTGCTTGATCATTTCCGCATCCTCCGGCGGCAGTGTAACTGAGCCCAGGGCAATGCTGACCACCTTGAGTCCCCGCAGCTCTCCCCACTTTGTAGAAAGAGCCGCATTCATTGCTTCTTCCAGCTCTGTATTATGGGAAACAATCTGATTAGGGCGAAGCTCCAGATCGGACAGCTTTCCGAAGGCCGGCTGTAAGGCACTGATAAATTCTGTTTTTAACTGGCTGTCAATTTCTTCTCTGGTGTATTCCTTCTCCACATTACCGCAGACCTTTGTGTAGAATAAAAGAGGATCGGCAATCATATAAGAATATACTCCCGAGCAACGAATGGATACATCCACATCCAGTCCGATCTTGGAATCTACAACACGGAAGGGTACGGGATTAGGGGTTCCAAATTTATTATCCATGATTTCTTTAATGTTAAAATAATAAACTCTCTGATCCTTGCCTGTATCTCCCCCGTAGGCGAAACGCTTTCCGATGGTGCGGAAGGTTTCCTTGATGCTTTCTCCCAGACTTCCGGAAAAAATACTTGGTTCTGTAGAGCTGTCATAGGTAAATTCTCCCGGCTCTGCACAGACCTCTACAATTTTTCCCTGTTCAACAATAATCATACACTGGCCGTCTGCAACAGCAATCCCTGAACCGTTGGAAATAATATTATCATTCCCCCTGGTATTGGAGGAACGTCCTCCTGTACGCTTTTGACCCTTGACCACTAATACTTCCTTGTCTAAGGCATCACAATAAAAGAACTCCTTCCACTGATCTGCAAGTGTGCCTCCTAATGCTCCCATTCCTGCTTTAATTAATCCCATAGTAAAACTCCTTTCTTTTATTAAATAAACTTTTTGCTCTGACTTAATTGACTCATTCGCTTCGTTCCATGACCGGCTCTCCCTTTTCTTCTAAGCGGTTTGCACAGGCACAGCACATATCCAGATCGTCGCAGATAAAAAAACAACGGTCACATACCAGCCGGTTGCAGATTGGACAGCGACTGAATATAGTTTTTGCCTGTTTTATGGCTTTTTGAAGCGCAGCTTCTTTTTCCATTTGATATAAGGTTTCATAAATAATGCGCTTACCTTCCCTTTGCGGTACAATACCTGCCCGGGAAAATCTGATAGGTACACTTTTCCACTCTTCGCCGCATTCCTCGCAGTATAATGAAAAGCAGAATTTATCCGGAGTTGAATGATCAATAAGCTCTACTTTTCCTATTTCTTTGATACTCATCTCCTCCCTTCAGTTCTCTTGTTCCTGAAAGACCTTCGGTTACAGCAGACATTAATTTCCACCCACCTTTCCCAGAAGCCCAATAATCTGGCCATAATATGGATTGTTCTTATTCCTTTCTATCAGAGTATCCTATTTCCTCATTAGTATATTCCCCCTCTTTTCTCTTTTTACAAAGGTAACATAAAAGAAAGAAAAGAGATATACCAATAGTGAGTATTTATGTTATTTTATGAAAAATACTCACCATTAGTATACAGTATATGGAATTAGTTTCTGTTCAATACACAATATATAGATTTGTACATTAATTTCTTGTAACTATTCAGAGCCATATAAATTTCAATGATATGTCCATTCATGCAAGCAGGATGTTCATATTTGCATAGCTCTGAATAGTTACAATTTCTTTATCGCAGATAATATAGTATGATACCAGGGTCAAAAGGTCTGAACCCACATGAGCTTGCTCAAATGTGGGTGAATGTCCTTGAGACCCGCCAAAATATGAGCTTAAAAGCGGGGCGTAAGCACCACGATATGCGAATATTTTGCAGGATTGTGGGAGTACGAAGTACGTAACAATCCGTAGGTATCATAGTTAGAGGCTTTTGACCCTA
>SFDP01000057.1 GCA_004558185.1 Lachnospiraceae bacterium
CGACGTAGCCACCGCTACGCCTGCGTTTGGGAAGCATCACTCTCAGAAAAATATTCTGCGTCAAACTATCCAAAACTTAATTTTCGCTGTACTAGTGTACTGACACATTGTTAATTAATATAACAACATTACCTATGGCAGCACTGTTATATCAAAAATCAATGTGTCTGTACACCAGCTAAAATTCTAGCTATAATATTAACGATTTTTTCTGCTAATACCAACAGCTACTCCAGCAGTAAAACCAGCAGCTACCAACCCCCAGAAGATGGCGTCATCTACACCAACAATGCCTCCATCAATATCCATTAATTGTTTTTCATCCAATTCTTTAAATCCATTCATTTTTAATTTTTCTCCTTCCTTATTTTTATCCCAAAACATATCCAGCACCATAGCCAATTAAAAATCCACCCAAAAGTGCTCCCCCATAGATGATTGCTGGCGCAATCCCTCCATCAATATTTTCAGTTTCGGACTGGGACATTTCGCAAAATTCATTGTTTAAAACCATTTCCATTGTATTAATCTCCTTTTCAAAATATTTTAATTTACACTCATCTGAAAAAGTGATATTCTTTCCCTAGGTACTTTTTCATAAAGTGCTTAACCTTTGGGCTCTGGTGATTTGCGCATATTCAACCAGAGTCCTCTTTTTATATAAAGTAGCTTAATTTATGCTAAAGCCACATTATATACCGTCAATACGGGTATTACGATTGTTCATCTTACTGCCAATCTACTACAGCTTATTATTTATATAAGCTATTTATTGTCCACAATGCCCAGTTTAATGGCCCTGTAATGATGCTTATATTTCCACCTGAAACTTCTATTGTTTCTTCCATATTCAGTTCAACTAGTTCTTCTGTTGTTATTATTTCATTACACATATTCTTTTCTTCCTCCTTCTTGTTTTCTTGAATTCTAAAAATAATCAACCTCCAAACAACCACACAAGTAAATTCATGTTCAAAACTCTTGCCTCAATCCCATAAAAATAATCCATGGCTGTCTCCCCCTTCCTTTTTCTTAAAGGTAGCAGATAACACCATGGATTTCAACCAAAACTCCGTAAGCGGTCACTTAACTCCGTAAACGGTCACTTTTTCTATTATTTTTACCCTTTCATCAGCACAACAGCCTTAAATTCCTCTCCATTTGCCTCCCAGGAAAACTCTCCCGCATAATGCTTCACCATTTCTTCCACATTTTTTAAGCCAATCCCATGATTCCTCTTATCTTCCTTGCCAGTCTTTAATTCTTCATTCCGATTAACCAGAATTTTAGCAGAATTGCGAAGCGTGATACTGGTATTCTCTCTCCCTTGTCTGATCTCCAGAGAAAAAAATCGTTTATCTCCCTCCTGCCTTTTTAGCTCCTCCACCGCATTTTGAATCAGATTGGAAAAAATCGTACACAGGTCAACCTCCTCTATTGCCAGTTCTCTTTTCAACATCCCTACTACAGAAATCTTTACTCCCTCCAGATCTGTCAAATAGTGGTTTAGTAGAATATTTAGTGTCATATTTCCCGTTTCATAATGCTTCTTACTTATTTTGTTCCACTTTTCCTCTAAACTCTCCACATACTCTGCTGTCTGTCCGGCATTTTCTGATTTGGCTAATTCTCCAATATAGAGGAGATGATTGTGCATATCATGGCGGTATCTGCGGGTTTCCTCCTCCTTATCCAATAAGCCCTGATAGTATACTGCCTGAATCTCTTTTAGATTTTTTTCTGTATCTACCACTTTCTCCATCATAAGATACAGTCTCTGTATATAAAGTACTAACGCAAGTAGGGAGAATAATGAGAAAAAAGAAATCACTGTAATAATATCCAGATTAATTCTCCTTGTTCCTTCCGGAGCCAATTTATACATAAACTGAATTACTGCAACACCAAAACTTATACCTCGACATATCAATAGTAAAACAATATACACTATTACAAAAACTATTTTCGACGTAGAATATTTCCATAGAAACCTATTAAATATGTATCCCCCTATGGTTATCACTACCAGTGCAATAATACTGCTGAGAATATACTGGACTTCTTCTTTTACCAATACTCTATCCAGTAAAACCACCATTGCATCACTGAAGGAAGCGATAATACATTCCATCCATACTATTCTCACTATCTTTGTCACTATGCTTTCATCAATCATTACCCCTACTATTACCATGGCAATCATTTCAGCCAATACAATTCTTCCTGCCTCTGAAACAGAAAAAAAAGTAAAGCTAATCAAAATTCCTGCCGCCCCCATTATCGGAAGCCAGGGTAATTTCATCTTTCCTTTAAAAAACAGTCTGTTTCCTATCCAGTATTTAGCAATATCCAAAGCATATAAAATAATTGGCAAAATCATCCCCATCTCTTTATCCTCTGTAATACAAATCATACTCCCTATACAGCCGTTCAAATTCCTTCTTATTCCTTCTGGAAACCTGAAGCCTTTCTTCTCCAACTATGGCTACCCCATTAGAATAAGAATCGATATACGCAAAATTTACCAGATACTCCCTGCTTATCCGAAAAAATAAGCGTTTATCCAGCTCCTCCTCCAACCGATTCAGCGATTTTTCTGTCCGCATTCTTTTTCCTTCTTTTCCTACTACAGCCTCTGCATACCCATCATAGGACTTAATATAGCGAATCCTTTTTTCCTGAATATGGTGTGGGTTGCGACTCTCATACAACTCTATTGCTGCCATACCGATAAAGGATTGGAATGCATACTCCAGTGCCTCCTCCACTTCTTCCTGATCAAAGGGCTTGGTAACAAAACGGGAGGCGCCGATATGGTAACCCTCCTTGAATCGCTCTGCCATACTGGTGGCCATGATGATTTTGCATTCGCTGCCTCTCTCCCTCAGCCTTTTTCCCGTCTGGATACCATCCTCTCCGGACATCTCAATGTCCAGAAACAAAATATCCACAGCAGACTCACTATCTAACAGCTCAGCTCCACTGCCAAAGGTCAGCAATTGAGCTGATAGCGCCCTTTTCTTTAAATATTCCCCAGTCATTTCCTTGATTTGCCCGATAGCCATGGGGTTATCATCGCAGATTCCGATGATGATTTCCTTTTCCATATTTACCTCAATTTTGATTACAGTGTCAAAAGTCCAAATCCATGACATGCTTGCATGTCAATGGACGTAGGACTTTATGACACGCCCCACAATGAGGATGAAGTGGGGCGAAGCCACATGAGAATCCGAATTGTGGGTAGGATTGTGGGAGCTGCCTGCAGCGATACAATCCGTAATCACTTTTGACACCTTAATCAATTTTCACAAGTCACAAATTTGTGACACTTCTTTCCTCTTTTGCTTGTATAATTTTTATAAAAAAGGTTTTCCATACTCACTATATGCAGAAATCAACAAAAAATCAATATCCATATACCTCGTGAATCTCCTTGGTATACACCCCCGGCTTTTCAAAAATAATCAGTGGCTTTTCCACCGTCATTCTGGATTTTCCACCACGAACCGCTTGTAAAAGTACCATGTTTGGCTCCTTATCCACATAAGGATAAACCAGCCGCATTCGTTTTGGCTCCAGCTTAGCGGTCACCAGCAGACTTAGGATTTCTGCCAGCCTGAAGGGGCGATGCACCAGATAAAAGCTGCCCCCCGGCTTTAAAAGAAAGGCTGCCTGGCGAATCACATCTTCTAATGTACAAAGTATCTCATGACGGGCTATGGCTTTAGGTGCATCGGGGTTCACCAGCCCATGCTTTCCTATCATATAAGGTGGATTACAGGTAATTACGTCAAAGGAGGAGGCATTAAAATATTTCTCTGCCTCCTTAATGTCTCCGGTAACCACCTGAATCTTTTTTTCCAGACCGTTTAAGGCCACGCTTCGCCTGGCCATGTCTGCACTCTCCTCTTGAATTTCCAGGGCAAAAAACCGGGAAGCTTTGGATTTTGCTTCCATGAGAATGGGAATAATTCCGGTGCCCGTTCCCAGATCAAGTACCCTGTCACCTTCCTTGGCTCTGGCAAAGCCGGATAAAAGTACCGCATCCATTCCAAAACAAAAACGGCCCGGATCCTGTATGATCCGATAACCGTTTCTTTGTAATTCATCTATCCGTTCTGTTTCCTTCATTTTCGGAATATTTTCTCCTGTTATGCTGTCTCTGGGGCCTGTCCTGTCTATCCGGCCGGCCTTCTCTTTCCGCTTTTTCATGCCTTTCAGCCCTGGGATGTCTTTCCCCTTTTTCATGCTTTGGCATTCTGCCTTGTCTTTCCTGTCTCTCGGCTCTATCGGCCTTTGGCTGCTTATCCGGTCTGTCCTGCCTTTCGGATCGCTCATGTCTCTGGAATCTGTCCTGCTTTTCCGACCTCTCCTGCTTATGAGGCTTTGATGTCTTTTCTGCTTTTTCCTGCTGCTCCTGCTTTTCCAGTTCTTCCAACTGCTCCAGCTCTTTATCGTGAACCTCTAGCTTTTCCTTCTTATGCTTCCTTTTAAAGTGAAGCTGCTCTGCCTTATACTCCCGGATTTCCTTCTCATCATCTACCTCAATCACGACCTTCACCAACTGACGAAGCACATTCACACTCTGCACCTCTCCTTTAGCGCCATCATCACAGTGAACAAAGTCACCCACATGGGGAAGATTCCTGTTTAACTCCTCATAGGTTTCCTCCTCATGCTTTAAGCAGCACATCAGTCTTCCGCAGACACCTGAAATTTTCGTAGGGTTCAGAGAAAGATTCTGCTCCTTGGCCATTTTAATCGATACAGGAATAAACTCAGACAGGTGAGTGTGGCAGCAAAGCGGTCTTCCGCAGCTTCCCATGCCGCCTAAGATCTTAGTTTCATCTCTTACTCCAATCTGGCGAAGCTCAATTCTGGTTTTAAACACTGAAGCCAAATCCTTCACCAGCTCTCTGAAATCAATTCGTCCGTCTGCGGTAAAATAGAACAGTACCTTGTTATTATCAAAGGTATACTCTGCATCAATCAGCTTCATCTCCAGATTATGCTTTCTGATCTTTTCCAGACAGATATGAAATGCCTCTTTCTCCTTCTTCTTATTGGCTCTTTCCTGCTCATCATCCCTTTCGGTTGCCACCCTGAGCACCGCCTTAAGCGGCTGGAATACCTTATCCTCCTCTACCTCCTTGGGAGCGCAGACTACAGTTCCGTATTCTACTCCGCGGGCAGTTTCCACGATTACATGATCTCCCCGCTTCACCTGAAACTGCAGAGGATCAAAAAAATAAATCTTACCTGCAGTGCGAAATCTAACACCAATTACCTTTATCATCCTTATGAATTCTCCTTAACGGTTAAAAACAGAAGCTCCATGGCCAAATCAAAATTCACATTGGCGCTTATTCTCTGCTGGGTTTTGTCCAGCGCATTTAAAATAGTCTCGATTCCTTCATAGGAGCTTCGGTCTGCTGTCCTCTTAATATACTGTATTTCTTCCTTAAAAATCAAGTCATTAGGCTCTTTTGTTGCCTTAAACAGCAGAATATCTCTATACCAGACATAAAGAATATCCAGATAGCTGTTTACATCCAGCTTATACTCATTAATTTTTTTGATGGCAGTAACAATTTCTGCAATTTCCATATCCCGGATATATTTTAGCAGAGATACCGCTTCTTCCTTAATATGCTCGAAGTCTTCACTTTCTGCCAGATGCTTGGCCTTACCCACATTACCTCTGGCAAAGGCGGCGCAGATTCTTGCCTTATAGTCCGGTACCTGAAGAGTTTTCATCAGGTACTCCTCGATCTCTCTGTCTTTTACAGGTCGCATCTGCAAAACAATGGAGCGGCTTACGATGGTGGGCAGCAGAGCCTCCACATTGGTGGTAAGCAGAATGATGATTCCATACGACGGTGGCTCCTCCAGAGTTTTCAACAGAGCGTTCTGCGCCTGAGGCGTCATCTTTTCCGCCTCATTAATGATATAAATCTTCCGGGGACCGTAATAGGGCTTAATTTCCATATCATTATTGACCTGCGTACGGATATCCTCTACCCCAATGGAATTAGGCTTCTCGTGGGTAACCCAGATAATATCCGGATGATTTTTGCTTTCTGCCTGTTTACAGGAGCGGCATTCTCCACAAGGCTCTGCCTGTCCCTTCTCACACTGCAGAGCCGCAGCAAATATCCTGGCAATAAACTCTTTTCCTGCACCCAGCTCTCCATGAATGATATAAGCATGGGACACCTTGTCCATGGTGATGGCATTCCGAAGATGCTCCTTCATCTGCTCCTGCCCAATAATGTCTGTAAATCCTGCCATGCTCCCCCTCCGTTCCTCTTATGTGAAAATATCTAAAAGCAGTCCTCTGATTTCCCCTATTTTCCTTAAAATTTCCAGATTGTCCTTCTCATCCTTAACCAGCTCCTGAGCCAGCTCATCCAAGGTCTGATCCACCAGACGGATGATGCCGTAGACCCGATGTCTTCCCCGTCTGTCCAAAAAGTTTTCCCGGGAAAATTCGTGAGAACGATTAACGATTTCATTCATAAACTCCTTGATCAATCCCCGGTATTTGCGCATATCTCTGATGTCCCGCTTTTTGGCCAGCTTGTCTCCCTGCATGGTAATCTCTTCCATCAGAAGGTTTAATCTGGCCTGCAGCTCAGCCTCTTTAACATGGCTGGCAAGAGTAAATTTGAAGCTTCCGTCTGACGGGGATACCTGTGTAGGCTGTTCCACTGCGGGAAGCTGGCTTGGCCCATTTACTTTAATATCCATTTACTCTCACCTCCTTTTCCATCTTGAGCAACACTCCAAAGCTCCTTTATCTGTTTCCTGAATTTATACCTCAATGACGCGAATCATATTGGTTTTTCCTGAAATACCCAGGGGTACCCCTGCAGTTAAAATAACCGTATCTCCCTCTTTAATCAGTCCAGCCTTCTGAGAAGCCCATATTGCTTCCTTAAAGAGATCATCTGTGTTATCCTTTTTTTCAATAAGAAGAGGAGTCACTCCCCAAAGCAGACTACTCTGGCGGCATACTCTGGGATTCACACTACAGGCAATGATGGGGCACTCCGGCTTGAATCGGGATACCATATTGGCGGTAAAGCCGGACATGGTAACGGTGATAATTGCCGATGCCTTAAGGTCTGCTGCCGTAGTACAGGTAGCATGGGAAATAGCGGTGGTAATATCTGTTTCCCCATCGCTGCAGAGCTTCTTCATTCTTTCATTATAATGAATATCCTTTTCTGTTCTTTCGGCAATTTTTGCCATAGTCTTTAGGGCTTCCACCGGGTATTTTCCACTGGCACTTTCTCCCGACAGCATAATGGCCGTAGTACCATCATAAATGGCATTGGCAACGTCTGTGGTTTCTGCCCGGGTGGGTCTGGGGTTTTTCGTCATGGATTCCAGCATCTGAGTCGCAGTTATGACGTGCTTGCCCATTGCCACTGCTTTTTTAATCATCATTTTCTGAATGACCGGAACCTCCTCCATCGGCACTTCCACACCCATATCTCCGCGTGCTACCATGATACCGTCAGCGGCCTCAAGGATTTCATCCAGATTCTCTATTCCCTGCATATTTTCAATTTTGGCGATAACCTTGATAGGACTCTTCTTTTCTTCCAGAATCTTCTTCACTTCCAGAATATCATCTTTGCAGCGAACAAATGAAGCGGCAATGAAGTCAAAGCCTACCTCTGCTCCAAAGAGAATATCCCTTCTGTCCTGCTCACTGATAAAGGGCATGGACAGATTCGCTCCCGGCAGATTTACTCCCTTCTTATCGGAAATAGGCCCTCCATTGATTACCCGGCAGATTAAATCCGTATCCGTGATATCCTCCACCCGTAATTCAATCAATCCATCATCCAGCAGTACACAGCCGCCTTTCTTCACATCATTTACAATATTCTTATAGGTAACGGAAACTATTTTATCGCTTCCCTCAACCTCTTTTGTCGTTAATGTAAACTGCTGACCCGCCTCCAACTGCGTTTTTCCTTCTGCAAAGGTACGCAGACGGATTTCAGGCCCCTTGGTATCCAACAGGGTAGCTACGGGAATTCCAAGTTCCTCGCTGATTCTTACTACATTGATCAGCTTTGCCTTCTGCTCCTCGTAAGAGCCATGGGAAAAATTGCAGCGGCATACGTTCATACCTGCCAGAATCATTTCTCTGATTTTCTCCGGACTCTGGGATGCCGGTCCAATGGTGCAAATAATTTTTGTCTTTCTCATCGTTTCTCCTCTTTATTTTCTATATTAAGATTTCCTTCCAGGGCATTATCCTACTTAAATGAAAGCTGGCATAGATAATTTATTCTCTCTTTATTACGGGAATTTTATCTCCCTTAAGTCCCTGTAAAGGTAAATCCTGTTCGCTGTATGTTAAAAGTGTAGCCACTAAATCCCGGCTTATAACCTCTCCCGGTACAATTAGTGGAATTCCCGGAGGGTACAGATTGACATAAGCTGCGCATTCCCTCCCCTCAGCCTGATGAAGCAAAATCCATTCCTCTTCCTTTTTTATGGCTTCCCCTATGGTTTCTTCTGCTTCCAAAACAGAGGCTCCTTCAACCCTTTCCTGCCGCAAAAGAGTTTCCGAACTGTCCACTGACGCAAAATCAAGGCTCTGGTCTATTTCAAATAAGGCTTTTTCCAGTCGTCTCAGCCCTTCCTTCCTGTCCATACAGGTAAGAATTGCCAATACATAAGCCGAGGTCATCATCTCCATCTGCAGTCGGTATCGGTCCAGCAGCTCCCGATACAATTCTATGCCGGTATAGGGCTTTCCTTCTTTCACTGCCGCTACAGGCATGAGGATAAGCTTCAGTGGGTCTTTTGCTTCCGCTTTCTTTTCTGCCTGAAAAGAAAACAACTCTTCATTTCCCTTCCTGCCACACCAGACCCGAATATGCTTTAATCCCTTTGCCCTCTCATAGAGGCTTTCGCTCCACTCCAGAATATCTTTCCAAAGCGTTTCTCCTCTCTCCTCTGCCAGCTCCAGACAGGAATCAATTCCTCCCATAAGCAGATAGGAGGGACTGCTGCTTTGAAAAACAGAACAATACCGTTTGACGCTCTTTAATTGTACCAAATTTCCCTGAAAATGTAAAAGTGCAGTTTGAGTAAAAGCAGGCATGGTTTTGTGGAGGCTCTGAATTACCAGATCTGCCCCCTGATCAATGGCACTTTCCGGCAGTTGCTTAGAGAAGGGAAAGTGTGCTCCATGAGCCTCATCTACAATTAAAGGAATTCCGGCAGCATGAGCCAGCTTCGCAATAGTCCTGATCGGGCTGACAAAGCCCTCATAGGTGGGTGAAGTAACCAGAATAGCTTTTGCATCAGGATTTTCCCGTATTGCCTTTTCTACTTCATCAGCGGATAATCCTGCTGCCAGCTCCCACCCGGAAAGCCTTGCCGGATAAAGATAAACTGTTTCCAGATTCA
This sequence comes from Lachnospiraceae bacterium, assembly GCA_004558185.1. GTDB lineage: Bacteria > Bacillota > Clostridia > Lachnospirales > Lachnospiraceae > SFDP01. Next base: position 9,442 of record SFDP01000057.1, read on the forward strand.
GAAGGGCAATAGCATTATAGACGGATTTGTGGGAATTTCTGGAAACAATTATCTTCCCGCCATAGGGCACACAGGCATGAATGGCTGTCAGAATTCCTGCTGTACTGCCATTTACCAGAAAAAAGATTTCCTTCGTTCCATAAAGCCTCTTTGCCCGGTTCATCGCCTCAAGAATCAAGCCTTGAGGCTCATGAAGATTATCAAATCCATCAATTTCCGTAATGTCCATTCCATAAGCCCGGCTTAACAGGTGGCTCGCCATATTCCGTTTATGTCCGGGCATATGAAAGGGATAAATATCCGATGCGTATAGTTCTTCAAGGGCTTCAAAAATATGCTTTTCCTCTCTCCTCATGCCGTCTGTTCTTTCTTCCTTATTCATATGAAGTAACAATTCAGAGCCCTGCAAATTCTCAATGAACATTCTGCCTGCATGAATGGACATCTCCTTGAATATTTATATGGCAAAATAACCACATGAGCAAAAGGATGTGTAACAGCGATCTTGCGAATGGAGTTCTGAATAGTCACTATATGTGAATGATTGCACAAAGGTATTCTACTATAGTTCATATAATTTTTGTAGCTTTTTTTGCCGCAAACTATGGCCTATAGAGATAAAATATCTACTGCCGCTTACGATTATGTTCCTGAACTTGTGCTGTATATCCTTTGATGGGCTACAGGTATTTTTTATTCCTTCATTCGATAGAAATACTCCGGCCTGTGCTCCAGACTGTCAAAGCGATAGCCCCCATCCTGCAGCCGTTTCAGAATTTCAGGTAACGCTTCCACCGTCTTTCCTCTTCCTCGTCCATCATGCAAGAGAACGATAGGTGTATTATAATCGAATACTTTTTTAAAAACATTTTGCTGAATGGATTCCACCGTAGGATAGCCTATTGCATCTTCTCCACTGACCTGCCAGTCGAAGCAGGAAAACCCTCGCCTTTGTAATTCCTCGATGCATACTTGCCGATGGGGTTTAAGATAACTGCAGGCACTTCCTCCCGGAAAACGAAACAAAGCTGTTTCAATATGATAGTCTTCCCTGAGCAGGGAATATAGTTTTTCATAGTCAGCCAGCAGACTCTCCGTACTGGCATACAGCTCTTTGTAGGTGTGGTTGTAGGCATGAAGTCCAATACTGTGCCCTTCATTTTTCATACGCTCAAGAATAGGTCTGTTTTCCTCTGTCAGTCCCTCCCCGATAACAAAGAAGGTTGCCTTTGCGTTGTATTCCTTCAACATATCCAGAATCTCCCCGGTATTGGTACTGGGACCGTCATCAAAGGTAAGATAGCAGATTTTTTCTCCCTCCATAGGCTGATTAATCTGTCTGGCGGGAGCCTTTAACAGGCTGAAGGTGCTGCTGCTTGTCTCGATTACGCTTTCTGCCGCATTTTCTTCCATTAATCCTTTACTTTTTCCCAGTAAAGCCCCTATCCAGACGGCAGCCGCAAAAAGAATAAGTTCACTGATAAATCCGATAATCCGCTTACTTAAGAATTTTTTTCCCATTTTGACCTCAAAGGTTAAGGTGTTCCTATAGTTTATGGGCATTAGGATGAAAATATGCATATAATCTATTTTGACATTTGACGTAAATATAAATTCATTATTATTTGAGTCTCTGCTATTAAAATATAGCCAGACAAGGTATAAAATAATTCCCTTGTCAGATATAAATGTTCTTCAAATAGCAGATGCAGCCAATTTGCAGCCGACAAAAAGAAAAAATCTCTGGAACGCTTATCAATCAAGGCTTTCCAGAGATACGGCAACTAAATCCATAGACTGTTATCAGGCATCATCTTTCATAGTGTGTCCACATACGAATAATCTTTATATAGCCTTCATAGTCAATGTCTTCATGTGTGTTAGGTTCTTCTATAACCTGAAATACAATCCTATGCTGAATATTAATCCTTCTTGAACAATATCCTTGCAAATTTCCTACCAGTTTTTCATATGCCGGAGGATTCTGAAACGGATTCTTTTTCATCATCTCAATCAATTCTCTGGCTTTTTTATCCAATCCGCAGGATTTCAGATTCTTAATATCTTTAGCAGCCTGTTTAGTGTAAATAATTCTGTACATTACCAGTCCACCTCTGATTCATCGAGACATTCGGAAATGTCCGTATTTCCTCCTTTAATAATAGATTCTGTCATACCCGGAACAGACATCAGATACAGCGTTTCTTCAATCGCTTTCCAATCATCTTCGCCAATCAGAACCGCATTTTTTCCTCTGGTATTGGTAATGGTTACCGGAGTACAACTTGCATTTACCTCCTGTATCAACTGGTAAATATTCTCTCTGGCTTTCGTTGCTGTAATTGCTGTCATGATATCACCTCTTTTTTCTTTATTATAGCGTACGTTTAAACGTTCGTCAATTAATTTTTAATTACTTGCCTTCCGGTATCACCGATTCCCCTGCCGCTTATAGCCCCAAATCAACCGACTGTAGAAAATCGGTTGCAGGCCAAGGGTAATTTTTCTATACTGTGTCCATAACCAATCGGTGCACAGGTTGGATTTTGGAGGAACTTATGGAAATAGAAGTAAAAATTGATGATTCTCTCACTTGCCCAAAGATAATTATCCTTACCAATAAAATGACTGCGGAAATTAAGCAGCTTATCGAAAAATTATCTTCTGCCGATCCTCAGGTGCTTTGTGGTTTTCAGGGTGAAACACTAGCGATATTGGATCAGAATACGATTATCCGTATCTACACTGCTTCAGGCAAAGTGTATGCTACAACCGAAAGTGGAGAGTACCTGCTCCGATTGCGGCTCTATGAATTAGAAAACAGACTGGATAAGAACAGCTTTGTTCGGATTTCCAATTCAGAAATTGTTAATTTGAAAAAAGTCCTTAGCTTTGATTTAAGCTTTGCCGGAACCATTTGTGTATCCCTTTCAGACGGAACCAGCAGCTATGTTTCCAGACGTTATGTCAATAAAATCAAAAAAATTTTAGGAATTTAGAAAGGAGGGACAGAATGAAGAAAAAAATAATCACCCGGTTCCTTTGGGGCGGTCATCTCTGTTGTTATGGGAGAAGGAAATTATTATCCTGTAGTTCCTCAACTTATCGGTTATTGTGACAGCGAGATCAATGCTGTTGTCATACAGACTCTCTGCTCTCTGCTATATGGCTGTATTTGTGCAGCAGCCTCTGTAATCTGGGAAATAGACAATTGGAGTCTGTTGAGAATGACCATAACCCATTTAGCAATCGTCTCACTGGTTACCTTTCCCATTTCATGGTTCATGTGGTGGATGCCGCATACTTTAGGAGGTATTCTTAGCTATTTTAGTATTTTTATGCTTATCTATACTATCATCTGGGTTGGGCAATATCTTGCCATTAAGAGCAAAATCAGAAAAATGAACCAGCAGCTAAAGCAGTAAAATAAAGCACGTGAAAAGGCACATAGAGCGGGAATTATTTAAGCAGCTATAGGCGGCAGAAAACACTTTGCCGCCTATGGAGGTTGTATAACGAGAGCAACTCAATATGCTCCGCATTTTAGGTGCTGCTTACATTGGTATAAATAGTTCCGTTATGTTACAATAAAGATATACTTTGATGAAACATAACCAAAGTATAAAATGGAATAAATTGGAAGGTAAGCAAAATGGGAAAAATACGATGAAGCATATTTTACTACTTGAAGATGATGAAAATTTAAATAGAGGAATCAGTTTAAAGCTTGGCAAGGAAGGATATCATGTGTTTTCGGCAGGTACCATATCAGAAGCGAACTCCATATTTAGTAAAGAAAGTATTGATCTTGTCATCAGTGATATTACGTTACCGGATGGAAATGGTTTGGATTTCGGGAAAGTGGTAAGAGAAAAAAGCAATGCAGTCTTGATTTATTTAACAGCAATGGATCAGGAAATTGATATTGTAAATGGATATGATACAGGCGCAGACGACTATATCACCAAACCCTTTTCGGTAAATATTCTTATATCTAAGGTAAATGCTTTTATGAGAAAATTAGGGAATAAAGAAGAGGGAATCTATATTTCAGGAGATATTGAAGTATTTGTAAATGATATGCAGGTGAAAAAAGCTGGGACACTTATTACATTAAGCAAAACGGAACTACAGCTTTTGATCTTTCTCCTTGACAATGCAGGACATATACTTTCCAAGGAAAGTATACTTGAAAAGGTATGGAGCCTGGATGGGCAGTTTGTGGATGACAATACAGTAACGGTAAATATCAGTCGTCTTAAGAATAAGCTCGGAACAGACCGTATAGAAAAGTTACTATTCACAGTCGATTTGCTGACACGATAAATAGAGCGGAGCTATAACGCCGCTCTTCACTCGATATTCTGATGTATATTCAGGGAGGTGAT
>SFDP01000058.1 GCA_004558185.1 Lachnospiraceae bacterium
GGTGCTTACGCCCCACTTTTAAGCTCATATTTTGGCGGGTCTCAAGGACATTCACCCACATTTGAGCAAGCTCATGTGGGTTCAGACCTTTTGACCCTGATATCATAAAAATAAATATATACAAAGATTATTTATCTATGGTAAAATAGTAGCGTTATTAAAATGGCGCTGCTATTTTTTTCTTTTTTTAAGGGAGGCTCTAACGAAGGATGGCAAAACAGGAATTGTATGAATATCAGTATACGACACCCAATAAAAAGGTGATTCATACCTGCCTGCCGGCATTGCGTAAGCCTAGAGGAAGTTCTAAACAAAACAGTAAGATTACCTGGGGAATCATCTTTCAGATTATTGGTGTGGCAGGAATTTTAGGATTGCCCCAAATGGTTGCCGATGGAGCAGGAATTGTCAGTATACTTACCAAGACAGTCATTCACGGAGGTCTTCTGCTGGTCGGATTTTGGCAGATGCATAAAGGAAGATTGGGCTTAAGCAGAATGAAAAGGTACTTTCGGTATATGAAGGTATTTGAACATCAGCCCTATGCTTCTATCGATGAGTTGGCGGGAAAGGTGGCTAAGAAGCCGGGGATCGTAATCAGGGATTTGGAATATATGATCGATGAAGGCTGGTTTTTAGAGGCTCATCTGGATAGAAAGCGGAATTATTTTATGCTTACGGACCAGGCTTATCAGCAATTTAGTGAAGCGGAAAAAGGAAGAATTTTACGGGAAGAGCAGGAAAAGCAGGCAAGGCAGGCGAAAACCGATCCCGCTGCAAAAGAACTGTCCGGGCTTTTAGAGGAAGGAAATAGATATATTAAGGAGATTCGTACATTAAATGAAGGAATCAGGGGCGAGGAGATCAGCCATAAGCTGGATGCTATTGAAGAAGTGGCAGACCGTATTTTTGAACAACTGAGAAGAAAGCCGGAAAAAATAGATGATTTTCGTAAATTTATACAGTATTATCTGCCTACCACGGTAAAGGTGGTAAGAGCCTACAAAAATTTTGAACAGGAAAATCTGCCCAGCAGGCAGTTAGAGGAAAGCAAGCAGGAAATTGAAGAAACTCTGGATAAGGTGCAGATGGCCTTCCAGAGGCTGAGAGAAAAGCTGCTGGAAGAGGATGTACTTGATATTTCCACCGATTTAGATGTACTGGAAACGATGATGTTTCAGGAAGGTTTAATTTCTGATGAATTTAAGTGAAAGAGAGGACAAGCAGATGGAAAAAATTACTGATGAAGATGTTATGGAATCCGTACCGGAGCTGACTTTTGAACCCTTCGTGGAAGAAAAGGAGCTTCCCAGGCTCAAGCCAGAGGAAGAACTGGCTGAAATTAAGGAGGAGTTGGAGGAGCCTGCCCTAAGCCCCGAAGAAAAGAAAATGGTACAGGAATTCAGTGAAAAAATTGATTTAAAAAATTCCAATCAGGTGCTCCAGTACGGAGCAGGGGCTCAGAAAAAAATCGCCGATTTTTCCCAGTCGGCACTGGATAATGTACGCACCAAGGATTTAGGTGAGGTTGGTGACCTGCTGGCCGGTGTGGTAGGAGAATTGAAGGAATTTGATACAGAAGAAGAAAAGGGATTTTTGGGAATCTTCAAAAAGGCCGGAAATAAAATGGATGCCTTAAAGGCAAGATACAGCAAGGCAGAGGCTAATGTGAACACCATGGTACAGGTGCTCGAGGGCCATCAGATTCAGCTCATGAAGGATACCGCCATGCTGGATAAAATGTATGAGATCAACAAAAATTATTTTAAAGAGCTGAATATGTATATCCTGGCGGGAAAACAGAAGATTAATCGGGTAAAAACGGTGGATTTGCCGGCACTTGCCCAAAAGGCTCAGGACAGTGGACTGGCCGAGGATGCGCAGGAAGTAAATGATATGAAGGCCATGGTGGATCGCTTTGAGAAAAAAATCCATGATCTGGAGCTGACCAAAACGATTTCCCTGCAGATGGCGCCCCAGATTCGCATGATTCAAAATAATGATGTGGTCATGGCGGAGAAGATTCAGTCTACTCTGGTCAACACCATTCCTTTGTGGAAAAGCCAGATGGTACTGGCTCTGGGCATGAATCGTTCTGTGGAGGCAGCAAAGGCTCAGCAGGCAGTTACCGATGTGACCAATGAATTGTTGAGAAAGAATGCAGCAGTCCTGCATCAGTCATCAGTGGAAACAGCCAGAGCCGCAGAGCGGAGTATAGTGGATATTAATACCCTGACAGAAACCAATCAGCTTTTAATTCAGACTCTGGATGAAGTAATGCAGATCCAGGCTGAGGGAAAACAGAAAAGACAGCAGGCTGAGGTGGAACTGAACCGAATCGAGGATACGTTGAAGCAACGGCTGCTCCAGATGAGAGGGTAGTAACAGAAGTAAGGAGAGAAGGTATGAATCAGGTATATGAGAAACTAACAGGCTGCTACAGCAGTATTCGAAGCAGAATTGATTTTGTTCCTCAGGTGGCCATTGTTTTAGGCTCCGGTCTGGGAGATTACGGGAAGGAGATACGTGTGGAAGCGGAACTGTCCTACGCTGAGATCGATGGCTTCCCTGTTTCTACTGTACCCGGTCATGCAGGTAAATTCATATTTGGCTTTGTGGGAGAAACCAAAGTGGTATGTATGCAGGGAAGGGTGCACTACTATGAAGGATATCCCATTTCCGATGTGGTTCTGCCTGCCAGACTGATGAAAATGCTGGGTGCAAAAATTTTAGTGTTGACCAATGCCTCCGGTGGAATCAATCCCTCCTTTGCTGCAGGAGACTTTATGATGCTGACAGATCATATTTCCCTCTTTGCGCCCAATCCTCTGGTTGGACCCAATATAGAGGAGCTGGGAACCCGTTTTCCTGATATGACCTCTGTATATGATGGTGAATTACAGGAAATCTTGGCTCGAACAGCAAAGGAAAATGGAATCGAGCTGAAAAAAGGAATCTATGCTCAGCTAACAGGACCTTCTTTTGAATCTCCGGCAGAAATCAGGCTGCTGCACCAACTGGGGGCAGATGCGGTAGGAATGTCTACGGTGGTGGAGGCTATTGCGGCAAACCATATGGGAATGAGAATCTGCGGAATTTCCTGCGTATGTAACTTGGCTGCCGGAATAAGCCCCAATCCCCTTACTCATGAAGAGGTACAGGAGGCGGCCAGGATAGCGGCACCCCAATTTAAGCAATTATTGACCCAGTCGGTGATTAAATTTGGCGAAAGGTGTCTGTAGATATTCAGAGGAACCCCGGGATTTGTAATACTGCACAAAATCCCTGTGATCAAAAGGCTGCTAAAGCGGCAGAATGAGAGGAGTAAATGAACATTCGTTTTTTTCATGCCCGTATTATGACGATGGCAGAGGCGGGAAGTATTATTGAAGGTGAGGTGTGGATACAGGATAACCGTATTCTTTATGTAGGCGAAGGAAGGGACTGTCCTCAGGCTCCTGCCTGGGACAGGGAGATTGATTGTCGGCAAAATCTGTTAATGCCGGGGTTTAAAAATGCCCATACCCATTCCGGGATGACCGTATTCCGTTCTCTGTGTGATGATTATAATCTGCAGGACTGGCTGAATCAGGAGATATTTCCCCGGGAAGGGAGAATGACGGGAGAGGACTGTTACCAGTTGACAAGGCTTGCCATATTGGAGTATCTTACCAGTGGAATCACCGCTATCGGAGATATGTATCTGACACCGGAGACCATAGCTGAGGCATGTCAGGAAATGGGTATGCGATGTGTACTGGTCAGTGGACTGAACAGGTTTGGCCCCCCTCTGGAGGTAATGGAAAAGAGATATAAGGAGCTGAATGGCAAGTATGACCTGATTACCTACAAAATGGGAGTACATGCAGAATATACCTGCTCAAAGGAACTTCTGGAGTCAGTATCCCGGTTGATCCACCAGTATAAGGCGCCTCTTTTCGTACATATGTCGGAGACGAAGGCAGAGGTAGAGGAGTGTATAGGTCGATATGGAATCACCCCTCCGGCGTTGTTTGATTCCCTGGGACTTTTTGATTTTGGGGGAACGATTTATCATGGAGTGCATATTACACCGGAGGATATGGAAATTCTTAAACGGCAAAAGATCAGTGTCATCACCAATCCGGCCTCCAATGCCAAGCTGGCCAGCGGAATTGCTCCCATAGGAGAGTATCTTCGACAGGGAATCCGTGTAGGAATCGGAACCGATGGAGCTTCCAGCAACAACTGTCTGGATATGTTCAGAGAAATGTTTCTGGTAACGGCTCTGGCTAAGCTGAAGGAAAAGGACCCTTCGGCAGTGGATGCGTTAAAGGTACTGACTATGGCTACCGTTAACGGAGCGCTTTCCATGGAACTGCATGAGTCAGATATCCTGGCTGCGGGTAAGCTGGCAGATATGATTATGATCGATCTTCATCAGCCCAATATGCAGCCCATTAATAATATTGCTAAAAATCTGGTCTACAGCGGCAGCAAATTAAATGTGAAGCTGACCATGATCAATGGAAGGATTCTATATGAAAACGGCCGGTTTTCAGAAGCGGTGGATGCGGAAGAGATATACGCTCAGGCTAACGCTATTCTGGAAAGGCTGCGCTGATTTGATTGAAGACTGGTTTTTGGCTTTCAATATAGGGAAAATTTCCCATAAATTTTATTTTCTATGAGATTAGGAGGTAGTGAAATGTTAGAAAAGTTTTTCCGTTTAAAGGAAAACAAAACGGATGTAAGAACTGAGGTGGTGGCCGGTATCACCACGTTTATGACCATGGCTTACATTCTGGCAGTTAATCCAAACATCCTTTCCGCAGCAGGGATGGATGCCAATGCCGTGCTGATAGCCACTGCTCTGGCTTCCTTTGTGGGAACCATTTGTATGGCAGTCTTTTCCAATTATCCCTTTGCACTGGCACCGGGTATGGGCTTGAATGCTTATTTTGCCTACACGGTTGTACTGGGAATGGGCTATAGCTGGCAGATTGCACTGGCTGCGGTATTTGTGGAAGGTATCATTTTTATTGTGCTTTCTTTAACTAACGTGAGAGAAGCGATCTTTAATGCGATTCCCTTGACCCTGAAAGCTGCGGTTAGTGTGGGGATCGGCCTGTTTATTGCCTTTATCGGTCTGCAAAATGCCAAAATCATCGTAAACAGCGATGCCACTCTGCTGACCTATCAGACCTTTAAAACAGACTTTTCTTCTGTAGGTATGGGAGCGCTTTTGGCTTTGATCGGAGTTCTGCTCACTGCAGTTCTTCTGGTAAGAAAGGTAAAAGGCGGAATTTTATTTGGTATTATTGCCACCTGGATCATCAGTATTCTGGCAGAGCTTGCCGGAATCTATGTTCCCAATCCGGAGCTGGGAATGTACAGTACCATTCCCACTGCGTTTATCAGCTTCGATTTCAGTTCCTTTGGCAATACTTTCGGACAGGTATTCAAGGCAGATTTCAGTGGTGTAAACCTTGTGGATTTTGTCATCGTGGTATTTGCTTTCCTGTTTGTAGATGTTTTTGATACATTGGGAACACTGATTGGTGTAGCAAGCAAGGCAGACATGCTGGATAAGGATGGCAGACTGCCCAGAATCAAGGGGGCATTAATGGCAGACTCGGTGGCAACGGCTGTGGGCGCTGTCTTTGGTACATCTACCACTACCACATATGTGGAGAGTGCAGCCGGTGTTACGGCAGGAGGCAGAACAGGATTAACTGCCATTGTCAGTGGTATCCTTTTCCTGCTGGCAATGTTCTTTTCTCCTTTGTTTTTGACCATTCCCTCTTTTGCGGTTGCTCCTGCATTAATCATCGTAGGCTTCTATATGATGGGCTCTGTAGCAAAAATTAATTTTGAAGACATGAGCGATGCCATTCCAGCCTTCCTGTGTATTATTTTCATGCCCTTGGCTTACAGTATTTCTGAAGGAATTGCCATAGGTGTGATTTCCTGGACATTGATTAATTTGATCAGTGGAAAGGCAAAGGAAAAGAAGATCAGTTTGCTGATGTATGTATTGACGATCATATTTATCGCTAAATATATTTTCCTGTAAAGAGAAGGATTGGATTCAGAAAAAGAGAGCCTTGTGCCTTTGCACAAGGTTCTTGCTGATTCTCTGAAAAAATGATGAAGAATCAATGATTTATTTAAAACAGGTATGGAGATTAAGATGGAGGAACTATTATTTTTAGGAGGCATTTTGGCGGTGCTTCTGTATACTCTGTACAGAGGAATTGCGGAAGGAAGGAAAAGACAAAGAGCTCTCAGACAGACCCTGCTGGACAGTTATGGGAAAGCCAATACCAGAAAATGGAAAAGTGGGGAATTGGAGATGATTTCCAGGTATACAGAAGAAAAGAGAGGAGAGAATGGTATTGATTCTCTGACCTGGGAGGATCTGAACATGAACGAGCTCTATAAGCAAATGGCCTATACCGGTTCCTCCGTAGGTGATGATTATTTATATTTTCTGCTCCATCATCCACGGCAGTCAAGGGAGGAGCTTCAGGAATTAGATAATAAGATTTCCTACTATCAGCAGAATGCAGAAGAGAGAGTGAAGCTGCAGGTTCTTTTTCATGGAATAGGAAGATTGAGGAACTATTCGCTTTCTCAGTATCTGCTGTATATGGAGGAGGTGGCTCCGGGGAAAAACATCACCCATCATCTGATGAACGCCCTGCTGCTATTATCTCTCTGTATAATGGGATTTTCCATGGGGGTAGGAGGCGTTCTGTTATTCCTCTGCGTCTGCTATAATTTTATTTCTTATTTTCGTTATAAAGGACAGATGGAACCATATCTGACCAGCTTTCGGTACATCCTTTCTCTTTTGGATTTTGCGGTCAAAATTGAGAAGGAGCTGAATCCCGTATGGGGGAAAGAGAAGGAGGAACTTCAGGAAAAGGAAAAACGGTTCAGACAATTTCAGAAAAACTCTTTCCTTGTATTGTCCAGAGGCCGGCTGTCCGGTCAGGGCATGGAGTTGATTTTAGACTATCTGAGGATGTGCTTTCATCTGGATATTATCAAATTTAATTCTATGCTTAAGCAGCTTCAGCAGGATATGGATGCAATATGGGAAATTTACGCACTTTTGGGAGAGCTGGACAGTTGTCTGGCCATTGGGGCATATCGGGCATCCCTGCCTGTATGGTGCGTTCCCCAATTTGCAGACAATGCAGGAATCATTATGGATGAAGGATACCACCCCCTGGTCAGTGAGGCAGTTCCCAATTCCCTGCGGATGAAGAAGAATATTTTGCTGACGGGCTCAAATGCTTCCGGGAAATCTACCTTTTTAAAAACCATGGGCATTAATGTTTTGTTGGCTCAGACTGTGTACACCTGTGCGGCAAAGTCTTTTAGTCTGCCCTTTTGCCGACTGTTTACCGCAATTTCGCTAAAAGACAGCGTGTTTTTGCAGGAAAGCTACTATATGGCAGAGATACGGGCAATAAAAAGGATTCTTGACTGTGCCGAAGAGGGAGTTCCGGTGGTCTGTATGGTGGATGAGGTTCTTAGAGGAACCAATACCGTGGAGAGGATTGCGGCCTCTACGCAGATTTTGCGACAGATGAGCCGGATGGGTATTCTTTGTCTGGCAGCAACCCACGACGGAGAATTGACCAAAACCTTGGAGGAGGAGTTTGATAATTATCATTTCGAAGAGGAATTGATTCGGGGAGATGTAAGATTCTCCTATCAATTACTTCCGGGCAAAGCAGAAAGCAGTAATGCTATCCGTCTGCTGGAGGAATTGGGCTACAGCCCGCAAGTAACAGAAGGAGCCAGAAAAATGATTGAAGAATATAGAAAGCAGGGAGAGTGGAGATGAAGGTAACCATTTATACAGATGGAGCGGCAAGAGGGAATCCTGACGGACCGGGAGGATATGGCTGCATAATCCATTATGTGGATTTGCAGGGAGAACTCCATGTGAGAGAATTTTCAGAGGGATTTAAGAAAACAACCAACAACCGTATGGAAATGCTGGCGGTAATCATCGGTTTGGAAGCCCTGACACGACCATGTCAGGTTACGGTAGTGTCCGACTCCAGGTACGTTACCGACGCATTTAATCAGCATTGGATTGACAACTGGCAGAAGAATCAGTGGAAGACCAGTACAAAGAAGCCGGTGAAGAATAAGCAGCTCTGGCTTCGTATGCTGAAAGCGATAGAGCCGCATGAGGTAGAGTTCAAATGGATAAAAGGCCATGCAGGACATCCTGAAAATGAACGCTGTGATGAACTGGCAACAGGTGCTGCAGACGGAGAGAACCTGCTGGAGGACAATTTCGGAGATTGAACCTTTGGGACAGATAACGGTTGCACATCCTGTTTATTAATGATATGATTACTTCCAGAAAGGTAAGGCGACAAAACCCAGAATTTGTGCCGAAGCGTCACAAATTCTCTGATCACAGAGCAAAATTAGAGATTTTGTTCGTGTTTCCTCAGCGCAAAACGCTTCGGAATGGAGGAAAGTATGGCAAATTTAATTGCTTTTTTGAACGCATTTTGTTCTTATCTGTTATTATTTGGCATTACTGCTGTCCTTGCTGTAATAGCAGTATTTATTGGAATCAGGCTGAGAAAGAATAAGGATGCAAAAGAGGGAAGCGGACAGGAAGCCTTGGCAGACAAATGAATATAAGATGAATGAATGTGTGAAATGTTGAATGGCTATTACGGATAGAATAGCCATTCTTTATTTTTGTGAATTTTTTATAAAGTTTCTCGTTGACAGAACAGGGGACTGGAACTATACTAGTAGATACACCACAATATCTTGTTAAACATAAACCCAAAAGACTATATTCTGTGTTTTTGTCTGGTATTGCTTTTACTAAGACACATATTCACAATCAGTAGATTTTCTAAGGAAGATCACTGCTTATTTATGGATAGGCGGGCTGCGAGGACAGAACTTTTTTCCCGGAGACAGGAATGATTTCTGACTTTTGCCCCTGTATCATACAGATAGGAATACATAGCAAACAGGAAAAGAGGGAAAGGAAATGAGTAATTTAGTTGCAGAAAGGCCTCTGGAAGAGGAAATCGATTACGGCAGCGAGTACAGTCCCAGAAATTCAGTTAAAGTAGTAAAGAAGGATGGCAGCACAGAGGATTTTAATGTCCAGAAGGTAATCAATGCCATCGGGAAGAGCGCCTACCGGGCGCTGACCAAATTTACCGAGGAAGAAAAGAGGCATATCTGCCAGTATGTGGTGGATAAGGTGGATGGTCTGGACAGCACCGAAATACCCATTTCCATTATGCACAATATTGTGGAAAGTGCTTTGGAGGAAGTAAAGCCCGTTGTGGCCAAAAGCTATCGGGATTATCGAAATTACAAGCAGGACTTTGTCCGTATGCTGGATGATGTCTATAAGAAAAGTCAGTCTATCATGTATGTGGGAGACAAGGAGAATGCCAACACCGATTCGGCTTTGGTTTCCACCAAAAGAAGTCTGGTCTTCAATCAGCTCAATAAGGAGCTTTATCAGAAGTTTTTTATGACTACGGAGGAGATTCAGGCTTGTCGTGACGGTTATATATATGTTCATGATATGTCTGCAAGAAGGGACACCATGAACTGCTGTCTGTTTGATGTGGAGAGTGTACTTTCCGGTGGATTCGAGATGGGGAATATCTGGTACAATGAGCCCAAGACGCTGGATGTGGCTTTTGATGTAATCGGAGACATTGTACTGAGTGCGGCAAGCCAGCAATATGGAGGCTTTACCGTTCCCAGTGTGGATAATATTCTGGAGCCCTATGCAGAAAAATCCTATCGGAAGCTAAAGGAGAAGTATCTTTCCCTGGGCATCAGTGAGGAAATTGCCAAAGCGGAAGCCATGAAAGACGTAGAGAAGGAAATGGAGCAGGGCTTCCAGGGCTGGGAATATAAGTTTAATACGGTTGCCAGCAGCCGGGGAGACTACCCTTTTATTACCGTTACTGCAGGAACGGGAACCGGAAGATTTGCCCAGATGGCAACTGTGGTTATGCTGAGAGTAAGAAAAGGGGGACAGGGAAAGAAGGAATGCAAGAAGCCCGTACTTTTTCCCAAAATTGTGTTCCTCTATGACGAAAATCTGCATGGACCGGGGAAGCCTCTGGAATACGTTTTTGAGGCCGGAGTTGAGTGCTCTGCAAAGACGATGTATCCGGATTGGCTCAGCCTTACGGGTAAGGGCTATGTAGCCAGTATCTATAAACGATATGGAAAGATTATCTCTCCCATGGGGTGTCGTGCCTTTTTATCTCCCTGGTATGAGAGGGGAGGGATGCATCCGGCGGATGAAAAGGATGTTCCCGTTTATGTAGGGCGTTTTAATGTGGGAGCAGTGTCTTTACACCTCCCCATGATTCTGGCCAAAGCAAGACAGGAAAGCAAGGATTTTTATGAGGTTCTGGATTACTATTTAAACCTGATTCGGCAGCTACATATTCGCACCTATGCTTATCTGGGTGAAATGCGGGCATCTACCAATCCTTTGGCTTACTGTGAAGGCGGATTTTTAGGCGGTCATCTGAAGCTTTCGGACAAGATCAAGCCTTTGCTGAAGAGTGCAACCGCTTCCTTTGGGATTACAGCCCTGAATGAGCTGCAGATGCTCTATAACGGCAAGTCGCTGGTGGAAGACGGAACCTTTGCCATAGAAGTGCTTGAGCATATTAATAAAAGGATTAATGAATATAAGGAAGAAGACGGAAATCTCTACGCCATCTACGGTACTCCGGCAGAGAACCTCTGCGGTCTGCAGGTACAGCAATTCAGAAAGAAATACGGGATAATTGAAGGGGTTTCCGATAGGGAATATGTAAGCAACAGCTTCCACTGCCATGTAACAGAGGATATTACCCCGATTCAAAAGCAGGATTTGGAGAATCGTTTTTGGGATCTGTCCAATGGCGGTAAGATTCAGTATGTAAAATATCCCATCGATTATAATATAGAAGCGATTAAGACCCTGATTCATCGGGCTATGGATATGGGCTTCTATGAAGGTGTTAATCTGAGCCTGGCGTATTGTGATGACTGCGGCCATCAGGAGCTGGAAATGGATATTTGCCCCAAATGCGGCAGCAGAAATCTAACGAAGATCGATCGAATGAATGGTTATCTGTCCTATTCCAGAGTTCATGGAGATACAAGATTGAATGATGCAAAGATGGCAGAGATTGCAGAAAGGAAGTCCATGTAACTATGCGGTATCATGATATAACGAAGGATGATATGCTGAATGGAGATGGTCTGCGGGTTGTTCTTTGGGTAGCAGGCTGTGCCCATTGCTGTAAAGAATGTCAGAATCCCGTGACCTGGGATCCGGATGGCGGTCTGCTCTTTGATGAGTCAGCCAAGCAGGAGATATTTGACCAACTGGACAAGGATTATATTTCTGGGATCACCTTTTCCGGTGGAGACCCTCTTCATCCGGCCAACAGCTTGGAGGTAAAGGAACTGATGAGGGAAATCAGGGAAAAGTATCCCAATAAAACTATCTGGCTCTACACCGGCGGAGAGTGGGAAGCAATTCGTTACTTACCTTTGATGCAGTATGTTGACGTCTGTGTAGATGGAGAGTTTATTAACGAGCTTAAAGACGTTAAGCTGAGGTGGAAAGGAAGCTCCAATCAGCGTGTAATCAATGTACAGGCCTCACTAAGGCAGGAGGATGGAATGCCGCCGATTCTGTATTGTGAAAATTAAGAATAGTTATGATACCAGGGTCAAAAGGTCTGAACCCACATGAGCTTGCTCAAATGTGGGTGAATGTCCTTGAGACCCGCCAAAATATGAGCTTAAAAGTGGGGC
>SFDP01000059.1 GCA_004558185.1 Lachnospiraceae bacterium
CGAATAATAAGTTTCTGATACATTGACGCAGAATGATTGTTTCATATGCAAGGCGGAGGAATGAGGCGTAGCGGTGGCTACGTCGATTGACGACAACGCTGCAGATGAAAAATCAGGCAAGTCAAGGTGTTAGTTACTTATTATTCGTTGTACTAGTACAGTGAATAAAAATTTAAAAGGAGGAGATATCATGAGTAAAGAAAAGTCAGGTATCGGCCATGAGCCTATTTATGATGCCAAAAAGCTGGGGGCATCCAAAACTCTTCTGCTAGGTGCACAGCATATGTTTGCCATGTTTGGCGCTACGGTTCTGGTTCCGGTATTGACCGGTTTAAGTGTTTCAACCACACTTTTGTT
Source organism: Lachnospiraceae bacterium (assembly GCA_004558185.1). GTDB lineage: Bacteria > Bacillota > Clostridia > Lachnospirales > Lachnospiraceae > SFDP01. The sequence goes on from SFDP01000059.1 coordinate 358, forward strand.
TGCCGGTGTAGGAACCCTGTTGTTTCATTTGCTGGCGAAAGGAAAGGTGCCTGCATTCCTGGGATCATCCTTTGCATTTCTGGCAGGATATTGGGCTATTGCCCCGGGAAAGGAGCCTGAGCTTTTACCCTATGCCTGTTTTGGTGTTGCCTGTTCCGGTATTCTCTATTTTATTCTTTCTGCATTGATCAAAATTTTTGGTTCTAATAAAGTGATGAAGTTCTTTCCTCCTATCGTAACCGGTCCCATTATTATTGCCATTGGTTTGAATCTTTCCCAGTCCGCTATCGATAACTGTTCGGCAGACTGGTTTATTGCTCTGGTGGCGATCGGCGTCATTATAATCTGCAATATATGGGGCAAAGGAATGATTCGAATCATTCCGATTCTTCTGGGCGTAGTCGTTTCCTATACGGCAGCAGCGCTTATGGGAAATGTGGACTTTACAGCGGTAAGGGAAGCAGCATGGCTGGGCTCCCCTATTGAATGGAGAAGAACCGTATTTGCTCTTTTCCCCGGTGCAGATACTTCTCTGTTAATTACTTCTGCCATTACCATTGTGCCTATTGCATTGGCAACTATGGTGGAGCATATTGGCGATGTTTCTGCGATCTCGTCTACAGTAGGGGTGAACTATATGAAGGATCCCGGACTGCACAGAACCCTGTTCGGTGATGGTGCAGCTACTATGCTGGCCTCTCTTTTCGGAGGTCCTGCCAATACGACTTATGGCGAAAATACAGGAGTTTTGACTCTGACCAAGGTGTATGATCCAATGGTGATTCGTCTGGCGGCAGTTTTTGCGATTCTTTTTTCCTTCTGTCCCAAAATAGCGGCCCTTATCGGCTGTATGCCGGCAGCTACCATGGGGGGAGTTTCACTGGTGCTTTATGGAATGATTTCTGCAGTGGGAGTAAGAAACATTGTGGAAACCCATGTGGATTTTACCAAGAATCGAAACGTGATCATTGCGGCTCTGATTCTGGTATTGTCCATCGGAATCAACTACTCCTCTCTGGGAGCAATCACTTTTACGGTGGGAGCAACTGCCATTAGTCTCTCCGGTCTGGCTACCGGTTCTTTGGTAGGTATTTTACTGAATGCCATTCTTCCGGGAAAAGATTATGAATATAATGAGGATACACCGGATGATACAGGAGTAAATTTTGAGGTGTAGCAAATGGGATTCTGGATAGCTACGATATCTTAAAACATAGTTACGAAGTGAAAAAAGAGCCTGCGACTATATTTTCATAGTCGTAAGGTTCTTTTTTTGGTATGATGGAAAAAGATCATTACAGGATTAACAGGAGGAAAGTATGGCGCTTCAATTCGTTTTCGGTGGCTCGGGAAGTGGGAAAAGTACCTATGTCTATGAACAGATTATCCAACAGTCTTTGCAGCAGGAAAGGCAGAATTTTTTTATCCTTGTACCGGATCAGTTTACCATGCAGACGCAGATGGATCTGGTGACGAGGCATCCCCGGGGAGGAATTATGAATATTGATGTGCTTTCCTTTGGCCGTCTGGCTCATCGAATTATGGAGGAGGCAGGGGGAAGGCATATTCCGGTGCTGGATGACACGGGAAAAAGCCTGGTACTAAGAAAGGTAGCAGGAGAAGTGCAGGATCAGGTGCCGATATTGGGGAGCCATCTAAAAAAGCAGGGCTATATTCATGAGATCAAGTCTGCTATTTCCGAATTTATGCAATATGGTATTGGAGAGAAGGAGCTGGAGGAAATGATGGACTTTTCTCAAAAACGGGGAAGCCTTTATGGAAAGCTCAAGGATTTACGGATATTATATAAGGCTTTTTTGTCCTACCTTGAGGATCGCTTTATTACCACAGAGGAAACTATGGATCGTTTGGCTGCACAGCTTACGGACTCCCGGCTGATTGCAGACAGTATAGTGGTATTGGATGGCTTTACCGGCTTTACCCCTATACAGAATCGAGTGATCAGTCAGCTTCTCAGACGTGCCAAAGATGTGATTGTGACTCTGACCCTGGAGCAGGTAGAAAAGGAGGACAGTCAAAAAAAGGCAGGAAGGGAGCAGCTTTTTTCCTTAAGCCTGAAAACCAGGAGGGTATTGGAAAAGCTGGCCGGGGAAGCTGGTCAGGAGATTGCCCCGCCGGTCTGGATCGACTCGTATGGGGGTAGATTTGAAAAGGGGAGTGCACTGGCACATTTAGAGAATCAGCTATTCCGTGTTCCGGTAAGGGTTTTTGAGAAAGAAACAGACAGCATCCGCCTATACGAGGCTGAAAGTCCTGAGGAAGAGGTAAAGCAGGTATGCCGGCAAATCAGAGAGCTGCTAAAATCAGGCTATTGTTATCGCGATATTGCTTTGATCAGTGGAGATCTGGAAGCCTATGGCAGCTTTATCGAAGAGAGCTTTGAACAGTATTCCATACCTTATTTTTTAGATAAAAGCCGCCAGATCACGTTGAATCCGTTTATTGAATATATCCGTTCAGCATTGCAGGTAATCATCTCAGGCTATTCCTATGAAGCTATGTTTCACTATTTAAGAAGCGGTATGGTGGAAATGGATAAAGAAGAGGTGGATAAGCTGGAAAACTATGTGCTGGCTTTTGGTATCAAGGGGAAAAAGGCCTGGAGCACCCTTTTTGTTCGTTCCCTGTCGCCGGATGCCGCAGCTTGGGAACTGGAGGAATTAAATACCCTGAGAGAACGCATTGTGGAGGAACTGAGGGTATTCTCACCGGGGAGGCAGCAGGTGCGGCGGCTGGTGGAGGAGCTCTATCTTTTTTTGACTGCTAATCACTGTCAGGAAAAATTAAAGCAATATGAGCAAGATTTTGCCGCCTGTGGAGAAAAAAGCCGTGAAAAGGAGTATGCGCAGATCTACCGATTGGTCATGGATCTTCTGGATCAGCTGGTGGGCCTTCTGGGAGAGGAGGAAATGGACTGGGAGGAATTTGCCCGGATATTGGATGCAGGCTTTGGTGAGATTCAGGTGGGAATCATTCCTCAGGCAGTGGATCGGATATTGGTAGGAGACATGGAACGTACCCGCTTAAGTCCTGTAAAGGCACTCTTTTTTCTGGGGGTCAATGAAGGGAAAATTCCCAGAGCTGCAAGCAAGGGAGGCATTCTTTCGGATTTAGACAGAGAATTTCTGGAAGCTTCCGGGCAGGAGCTTGCGCCTACTCCGAGAAGTCAGTTGTTCATTCAGCGCTTCTACCTCTATCTGAATGTGACAAAGCCCTCTAAGTATCTGCATTTGTCCTATTCCAGAGTGAATGAGGAGGGGAAGAGCATGAAGCCCTCCTATTTTGTCGAAATCTTAAAAAAGATGTTTCCTCATCTTCCTATAATCCGGGAAGAGGCCTTACATCAATTGCCCTCAACCATTGAAGAGGTCAGAGCCCTAAGTGCCAGTCTGCTGGGAGAATACCGTCAGGGAAGATTGGAGAAAAAAGAGGAGGAGATATTATGTAACCTTCTGACTCTGTTAAAAGAGGAAGAAAAAAAGAAATGGGTGGAGGAGCTATTGGAGGGGGCGTTTTTCACCTATGAAGGAGACAGGTTAAGCAAGGAAACTGCACGCCTGCTCTATGGGGCCTATCTTTACAGCAGCGTAAGCCGGTTAGAGAAAATGGCAGCCTGTGCCTATGCCCATTTCCTGCAATATGGTCTGGGGCTGAAGGAAAGGCAGGAGTTTGGCTTTGAAGCAGTGGATATGGGGAATGTCTACCATGGGGTATTGGAGCTGTTTGCAGGAAAGCTTGAGGAGAAAAGCTATAGCTGGATATCTTTTCCCGAGGAGGAGGGAAAAAGACTCCTTCATGAGGCACTGGAGAGCTATGCCATAAACTATGGAAATACGGTTCTCTTTTCCAGTGCCAGATATGCCTATGGGATGGAAAAAATGGAAAGAATTCTATGGCGTACCGTAAAGACAATGCAGTTTCAGCTTCAGGCCGGAAAATTCAGTCCCCGGCAGTATGAAATTTCCTTTTCGGCACTGGAGGATTTAGATGCGGTGACCATTCGACTGAGCGAGGAAGAAAAGCTTCGCCTGGGAGGAAGAATAGACCGACTGGATACCTATGAAGAAGGGGAAAAGCTGTACGTTAAGGTAATGGATTATAAATCCGGCCACCGTCAGTTTCAGTTGGCTTTGCTGTATCATGGGCTGCAACTGCAGCTAGTAGTGTATCTGAATGCAGCAATGGAGCTGGAAAAGAAAAAGCATCCCGACAAGGAGATTGTTCCCGCTGCCTTTTTCTATTATCATATCGCTGACCCTATGATCGATGGGGAAGAGGGATTGAGTGAGGAAGAAATTGAGCAAAGAATTAGAAAAGAGCTTAGAGTAACCGGTGTGATCAATAGTGATGAACAGGTGCTGAAGGGATTGGACAGCAGTGGAGAAAGTAAGTCTCAGGTCATTCCGGTAGAATATAAGACTGATGGTACTCTGTCAAGTCGTTCCAGTGTTATGGATCAGGAACAGATTCGGCTTCTTTTGGATTATTCCAGAAAAAAGGCAGGGGAGCTGGGACGACAGATAGGAGAGGGAGAGGTATCCATGAATCCCTGTGAGGTGAATCAGGCGGATGCCTGTGCCTATTGTGCCTTTAAAAGCATCTGCAGCTTTGAGGAGAAGATTCCCGGATATGAAAAAAGGCGGCTGGAAAATGAGGATGAGGAAATTTTGTGGGATCATATTCGTAATAAGCTGCAAAATGAGGAGGAGTAGCTATGGCAATACGATTTAGTGAAGAACAGCAGAAGGTGATTGATGCAAGAAACAGCAGCCTTTTAGTCAGTGCCGCAGCAGGAAGCGGAAAAACAGCGGTGCTTGTCGAACGGATCATCAGCCTGATCACCGACAGGGAGAATCCCGTTGATATCGATCGGCTGCTCATCGTTACCTTTACCAATGCAGCAGCAGGGGAGATGCGGGAGCGTATTGGTGCAGCTATAGATGAGCGAATAAACAAAGAGCCGGAAAATCTTCATCTGGCACGGCAGGCCACCTTACTTCACCATGCCCAAATCACCACTATCGATAGCTTCTGTCTCTTCGTCATCAAAAATAATTTTAATGAGATTGGACTGGATCCCGGTTTTCGTGTAGCGGATACAGGTGAACTGGAATTGTTAAAGCAGGATATCATAAAGGAACTGTTTGAGGATTTGCTGGATAACCAGAGCACACAGGAGGAGTTTCGTCTGTTGCTGGATACGCTGGCAGCAGGGGGAAGGGAGAAGGTACTGGAGGATCTGGTTCGACAGATTTATGATTTTGCAGTAAGCTCTCCCTGGCCGGAGGAATGGCTTAAGCAGCGATTCCAGGATTACAGCATTCCTGAGGAGGGAATAGGAGCCACCCGCTGGGGGGAGCTTCTGGAGGTCTGCCTCAATCAGGAATGGGAACAACTGAGAGAATGCCTTAAAGAAGGAATTAAGCTCTGTGGAGAAGTGGATGGACCAACAGCCTATGCTCCTGCTTTGGAGTCGGATCTGGAGCTGGTGGAGCTGCTGTTGAATAAGGAATGGCAGCAGCAGTATGAGCTCCTGCAAAATGTAGCTTATGCCCGACTTTCGGCTAAAAAGCAGGAGGGGGTAAGTGAGGAAAAAAAAGCGGCAGTAAAAGCCCTCAGAGATCAGGTGAAAAATGACATAAAGACGATTCGCAAAAAATACTTTTCCTTTTCCCCCTCTCTCACGGTTAAGCAGATGGAGGAAATCAGAAGGATAGAGGAAATCCTTCTAAAAACAGTGCTGGAATACGGGAAGCGTTTTGCGGCCGGGAAACGAGAAAAGAATCTTGTGGATTTTGCGGATATGGAGCATTTTGCCCTGGAAATATTAACTGATAAAGAGGAAAACCCTCTGCATCCGGGGGAAATTCGGTGGACACCCAGCAAGACAGCCATCGATTACCGTGAATTTTTCCGGGAAATCATGATTGATGAGTATCAGGACTCTAATCTTGTACAGGAGTATCTTTTGCAGAGTATTTCCGGGGAGTGGGAAGGAAGATACAACCGGTTCATGGTAGGAGATATGAAGCAGAGCATCTATCGTTTTCGTATGGCAAGACCGGAAATCTTTCTGGAGAAGTATCGAACCTATTCCGAAGAAGGTGATTTACGCTGTATTCATCTGCATAAGAATTTTCGAAGCCGTTCTCAGGTGCTGGATAGTGTAAATCAGGTTTTTGACCAGTTGATGACCAAGGAAATAGGAAAAATTGAATATACCGAAAAGGAAGCCCTTTATGCAGGAGCCGCTTACCCACAGACGGACAATCCGGGGACTTACGAAACGGAGCTTTGGCTTTTGGATAAGCCGGAAAGGGAAGAGAGAAAGGAAGAGGCCGGAATGGTTGCACATCGGATTAATCAGATGGTGGGTAGCTTTATGGTCACCGATAAGGAAAGCGGAGAACTAAGACCTGCAAGGTATAGGGACATGGTTATTCTGCTAAGAACCAATGCGGGCTGGGACCAGGTATTCTATCAGGAGCTGGCAAGAGCCGGAATCCCTGCTGTGCTGACCAGCAAAACCGGATATTTCAGTGCAAAGGAGGTACAGACGGTACTGAATTTTCTGCGGGTAATCGATAATCCCAGACAGGACATACCCCTTTACGGGGTAATGACCTCCCTTCTGGGACAGTTCACCAAGGATCAGATTGCGGTGATTCATCAATGCAAAAGACAGGGGCTGTATGATAACCTGCTTTTGGCAGCACAGGGAAAAGTCTGCAGTGAAAAGGAGGGACAGGAAAGAGAAATAGACCCTGAAATATCCCGTCAGGCAGCTCATTTCCTGGAAAGACTGAACAGCTATCGGGACAGGGTGGCTATTATCCCTATTCACCAGCTTCTCAGAGAATATTTAAAGGAAACAGGATATCTGTACTATTTTGGGGCTCTTCCGGCAGGGGAGCAGAGAGTGGCTAACGTAAAGATGCTGTTGAAAAAGGCAGAGAACTACGAAAAAACCAGCTACTTTGGTTTGTTTCATTTTATCCGCTATATGGAGCAGTTGCAAAAGTACGAGGTGGATTCTGGGGAGGCCGGAGTAAATGATGAGGGACTGGATGCAGTAAGAATCATGAGTATTCATAAAAGTAAGGGATTGGAATTTCCCATCTGTTTTGTTTGTGGAGTGCATAAAAGATTTAACCAGATGGATAGCCGGCAGGCCTGTATTATGGATATGGACCTGGGACTGGGATTGGAGTACAGAAATGCAGGAAAGCGAATCCGCAGTACAGATTTAAGAAAAAGCATCATAGCCCGAAAAATGGAACTGGAAAATCTGGGGGAGGAGATGAGGGTTCTTTATGTGGCAATGACCAGGGCAAAGGAGAAACTGATTCTTACCGGAGTAGTAAAGGATTATGAAAAGCAGGTGTTATCCTATTCCTTTCTTAAAAACAGAGAGGAGAGAAGCCTGCCCTTTCTGGTGCTTAGTCATGCAGGCTCTTATCTTGATTTTCTTCTGGCTGCTACCAGCCGGGGAGCTTCCTCCATACAGGTAGTTTTATGGAATAAACAAAAGTCGGAGCAAGAGCTTATGGGAAAGGCCATACAAGGTGGACTGATGCGGCAACGGCTGGAGGAAGAGCTTAAGATGTATGAAGGGAGAAGGACAGAGGAAAAAGAGAGGCTGAAGCAGGCGTTAGCGTTTTGTTATGGACACAATAATTTACAGGGCTTATATGCCAAAACCACAGTTTCCGAATTGAAGAAGAGAGCAATGGGAGGCTGGGAAAAGGAAGAAGAGGGAGTGCAGCCCCTGTTTCAGGAGGCAGAGGTGATTCCTTATGTTCCGGGCTTTATGGAGAAGCAGCAGGAAATTTCGGGTACTGCCAGAGGTACAGCCTACCATAGAGTGTTGGAGCTGATGGAATTTCGCAGGCTGTCGGATTGGAAGGGGCTGCATGAGGAAATGGAAGGTTTGATCAGAAAGGGAATTTTGGATAGTGCTTACCTTACCATGCTGAGTCGGGAAAAAATGGAGAGATTTTTATTTTCCAAACTGGCAGGGCGGATGAAGGAGGCGGATGAAAAGCGACTGTTATTTAAAGAAAAGCCATTCGTTCTGGGGCTCTCGGCATCCCTGTTGAATCCCCAGTTTCCCCAGGAGGAAAAGGTGTTGATCCAGGGAATCATTGATGCCTTTTTCGAAGAGGAAGGAGAGCTGGTTCTGGTGGATTATAAGACGGATCGGATAGCAAAGCCCCAGGAGCTGCTCATGCGTTATCAGGAGCAGCTACGCTACTATCAGATGGCCTTGGAGCGGTTGACAGGAAAGCGGGTGAAAGAAAAACTGTTGTATTCCTTTGCATTGGGGGAGGTTGTGGAATGTCCGTAGAGACAATCCGGCAGTTTTGTATGGAAAAATGTAAAGCAAAAGTATATTTAAAAGGTGTAAAGCCTTAATAAGACCTTACACCTTTTAAATATACTCTGTTTATCCCTTATGCTGAATGAACTCGGGTATCTGCTTTGTGTTTATCTAAAATCTCATGCACTCTTTCCACTTCATCTAATATCATTGAATCCATTGCTTTTAACTCTGCGGTGGATACCATAATTTTCCTTTTTATGCCATTTATATCTTTTTTCATATCGGACATTTCGGTTTTCATATCGGACATTTCGGTTTTCATATCGGACATTTCGGTTTTCATATCGGATATTTCAGTTTTCATATCGGATATTTCAGTTTTTATATCGAATATTTCGGTTTTCATATCGGATATTTCAGTTTTTATATCAGACATATCTGTTTTCATATCTGTTATTTCTTTTAATAATAACTCTAAAATTTCTCTATCAGTCATTCCGGCATCCTCCTTTGATAAAAGTGTAGCATTTAGAAGAGCGGATGTAAAGCCTTATCTATAACCTTTTATCACACAAAAAGAGGTAGATAGAGGTAGATAATAAAAGAAATCCTTGACAGAAACCCAAAATGTTACTAGTATAAAAACATAAATTGTAACTATTCAGAGCCATGCAAATTTACATTCTGTGAATGCTTGCATTCAAACAGAATTGTAAATTAATATGGCGAAGTAACCACATGAGCAAAAGGAAAGCTGCCAAGCAGCGATTTTGCGAATGGCGTTCTGAATAGTTACCATAAATTAATAACGATGCTAGGGGAGCGTTAGCTGAGAGAGTCCCAACGGACGAAGACCCTTATTACTTGAACCGGATAATACCGGCGTAAGGAAGCAATTTACCACAGAATGACCGATTGGTCTTTTTGGTAAGCAGGCTTCCTCCCAACTAGCATAAAGGGAGGTTTTTTTATGACTAATGAAAGCACAGTAACAAGGAACAAACGAAAAATTACGACAAAGCAGGTGGTGTTTTCGGCTATGGCCATAGCTTTGGCAACGGTAATCAGTACGGTGGTTAAGTTACCCTCTTTGCCCAACGGGGGAAGTATAACCCTGTTCAGTATGCTGGTGGTGACCCTGATCGGGTACTGGTATGGGCCGGTAACAGGAATCATTGCTGCAGTCACCTATGGAATTCTGCAGTTTATTATGGGACCCTATGTGGTTCATCCGGCACAGGTGCTTCTGGACTATCCGCTGGCCTTTGGAGCATTGGGACTTTCAGGCTTCTTTTGCAACAAAAAAAATGGATTGCTTTTGGGATACGTAGCAGGTGTTTTTGGGAGATTTTTCTGGCATATGGTTTCAGGACTGATTTTTTACACAGAATATGTAGGCAGTTTTCAGGGTAATGCGGCTGCAGTCTGGGCATCTACACTTTATAATCTGTCCTATATTCTGCCGGAAGCGATTCTGACCATTATTCTGATCTCCATTCCCGCAGTGAAAAAGGGATTGAACTCCATAAAAGCCATGGCATTAGGGGAGTAGATACATTTTCTTTTTCTGATCAAAACCGGCAGATGGCGAAAAACAGCGAAAAAAATATGGAAAATAAAGACGAAATAGGGCTGGAAATAGGGAAAAGACAGTGGTACAATGAATTCCGATTCAGAATCAGCATATAATATTATGATGATCGTAAAGAAAAGGAATGAAGAAATGTTTAAATATGCCTTATTTGATTTAGATGGAACCCTTACAGACCCTAAAGAAGGAATTACCAGATCGGTGCAGTATGCTCTTTTGCACTTTGGAATTAAGGAGGAGAATCTGGATAAGCTGGAAGGCTTTATCGGTCCGCCGCTAAGAGACAGCTTCATGCTGTTTTATGGATTAAGTCCCGAACAGGCAGAGGAGGCTGTTGCTGCTTACCGGGAAAGATTTGGAGAAACAGGTATTTTTGAAAATATTCCTTATGATAATATGGCTGAATTATTAAGAAGCTGTAAGGAAGCGGGAATGCTGCTGGCAGTGGCCTCCAGTAAGCCTCAGATATATGTACAACGAATTCTGGAACATTTTCAGTTGGAGCAATATTTTGATGCGGTAGTAGGTTCTGAGCTGGATGGTACCAGGGAGAAGAAGGAAGAGGTAGTGGAGGAGTGTCTCAGACAACTGGAGGAGCTGGTTACCGGAAAAGGCCAGACCGTTCTGAGCCAGATTTTTCATCATGATAATTGTTGTATGATTGGAGATCGAAAATATGATATAGAAGGCGGAAACAGATATGGACTGTACACGATTGCGGTAAGCTATGGCTATGCCGATGAAGGCGAACTTGAGGCAGCCGGAGCAGATCGAATTGTAGATAGTGTGAAAGAGCTGAAAGATGCTCTTTTGAAAGGATGAATCTGGCAAAGCTCAACCCGGTGAAGGAAGAGGTGTTTTTTGATTTTAAGGATGCCTTTCTCATGCTTCTTCTGGGAGCGGCTTTGGGAATTGGCTTAAACATGGTGTTTTCAACACTGGGAATTACACAATCCAGTGAAAGATTCAGAGAGACGGCTGCATTACAGTTTTCTCGCCCATTTCTGGAAGGGTTATTATTGTATGGCCTGGTAGCGCCGGTGCTGGAGGAAGTGGTGTTTCGCAAGGCAATCTATGGAATATTCAGGAGATTTGCCAGCTTCACCGTGGCTATGGTGGTGTCTGCGGCGCTGTTTGGTATTTATCATGGTAATGTAGTGCAGGGATTGTACGGTTTCCTTATGGGATTGGTACTGGCAGTAAGCTATGAGGAATACCGGAACATTCTGGCGCCTGTCCTGTTTCATGGAGGAGCGAATATTGCGGTTTTCCTGCTTATGTATGTCAAAATGTAATGATACCAGGGTCAAAAGGTCTGAACCCACATGAGCTTGCTCAAATGTGGGTGAATGCCCTTGAGACCCGCCAAAATATAAGCTTAAAAGTGGGGCGTAAGCACCACGATATGCGAATATTTTGCAGGATTGTGGGAGTACGAAGTACGTAACAATC
>SFDP01000006.1 GCA_004558185.1 Lachnospiraceae bacterium
GATATAAAATGCTTTTACCTCATTAACCGCAGACTGTGACAGGTATTTCCACCTTATATAATCTGCGGAAATCACCTGAGATAATCTGCGGTTTGACAATTAATAACTATATAAGGGAGCTGAGAGATAATGACAGAATTTAAGAAAGTATTTATTGATACAGCACCTATTATATATTATTTGCAAAATAGTGAATTATACTATGATAATATGAAAGCATTCTGGAAAGAATATAATGAGTGTGATTATGTTACTTCAGGCCGTGTTGCTAGTATTATTGAGTAATCTTTGATAGTGTCTACAAAAGCTAGATTTTATGGGGCTTTCCGAGAAATCGGGAAGCCTTTTTTTCGTCTTAAAATATGTGGAAAGAATAGCGAAAAATAGAGCTGGCGGTGCCAAGCTAGAAAAGTTTTGTTATTATGATCAAAAACTTGATAATTTGGATATAAAAAATGGTATTTTTAGATTAAAAGAAGTATATAATAGTCTATATAAATATTTTTGAGGATAATTAAATAAAACTGGACATTTTATCGGAATGGGTGTAGAATATACATTACACAGAATGAAATTCACGGATAAAAACAGATAAAAAATATTATTATTTAAAATGGGGTATCTGCTATGAATGAAAAAAGTTTGGTTAGAATAGTGGAAACAGAATTAGAAAATTTCAAAAATGTGAATTATGGAGACATTAAATTTGTAAATTATTCAAATGCTGAATACCGAGCAGAATTAAAGGAATCGGATATTAATGGCATATATGGACAAAATGGCTCGGGTAAAACAGCTATTATTGAAGCTTTTGATATACTGCAACATATTATGAGTGGAAACACTATTTCTTATGATGAATATGAGGGTATGTTTAATGATAATAAGATGATGAAAATCTCTACAGTATTCTATATCGAATGTGCGGAGAAAAAGTATAAAGCTAGATATGAGTTATTATTAAAACGGTATAAAGAGGAAAAGAAGATTCAAATTTTTTCGGAAAATATAATATATTGGCAAAAAGGCGGTTCATGGAAGAAAGAGAGAAATGTATCATTCTGCAATCCTTATTATGATACACAGTCTATTCTCGAAAATACACCAACTCGTATTGTATCGAAAGATGAGAGTGCATTATCTAGAATTCGTTTCTTTAATTCAGTACAAAATCTTGCAGTATTTTGTGCACAAAAAAATGTATCTTTGTATTTTAATGATATAATAAATAAATCATTGCAAGCTGAAAACCAAAATGAAGAAGAAATAGCATTTTCGGATGTGGTAAAGGCTTTATTTGATTTTGCAAGAATGAGATTCCAAGTCGTAAAAGTAAACCAGTTAGGTGTTAATTATTCAAATGCTTTTATTCCTGTGAATGTTCATACTGAATCAGAAAATGAGGTTATGCAAGGATGTATTCCATTGTTTATTAATGGTCGAGGTGATTTCCCAGAAGAGATTTTTAATAAGCTTGAGAAAATTGTTGCTGCTATCAATATCGCATTAAAGGCTATTATACCGAATTTATCAATTGAGCTTGTTAAAACAAACGAGGAAAAGAATAAAGACGGAATTAATATTGTCCAAGTAGAAGTCTATTCAAATAGAGATGGAAAGAGATTCTTAACGAAATACGAATCTGAAGGCATTAAACGAATTATTTCCTTGTTAAATTATTTAATTTCTTTATATAATAATCCGGGAGTATGTCTTGTTGTTGATGAGCTAGATGCTGGAATCTTTGAATATCTGTTAGGCGAATTAATAGGTGTTTTGGCAGAAGAGGCTAAAGGGCAGTTAATATTTACTTCACATAATTTACGTGTAATGGAGAAGTTGGATAAGAAGAATATTGTTTGTTCAACTATTAATCCAGATAATAGATATATTTCTCTTAAAGGAATAGAAAAGACGCATAATCGTAGAGATTTTTATATAAGGACTATTGTTTTAGGAGGTCAAAAAGAGAAACTTTATGACGATACAGACCTTCAAGATATGGGCTATGCGTTTAGAAAAGCAGGTAATACGGAAGAAACTAATGTTCAAATTCCATTTTCAGCAGAGTTCATGGAATTATTAAAAAATAGCTAGTGGATGGAGTAGTGTTCAAAGGAGATGATGCTTTAAGTATGGATAAAGCAGTTATTTTTATTGTTGAAGGAGCCACAGATAAAAGGGCTTTAGAAAATATATTTAAAAAGATATATAGATACAAAGATATCCATTTTGAGTTTACCTATGGTGATATTACTTCAGATGAAAATATTGACAAAGGTAATGTCGAAGAGGAGATTTATAAATTTGTCGATAAATATAGGAAGGATAAGAAACTAAAACTTAGTGATATTTGGCAAATAGTACAAATTTTTGATACGGATGGTGCGTATATTGATGATTCGAATATTATACAAGGGGATAGCACGGAAATAGTATATTCAACGGAAAATATTTCTTGTAAAAATACACAAAAGGTAATAGACAGAAATAAGCATAAACGAGAAATTATGGATTATCTTCTTACGTGTGATAACATTAAAGGAATACCGTACAGATGTTACTATTTATCCAGTAATTTAGATCATGCGCTATATAACCAACTTAATCTGAGCGATGAGCTAAAATCACAATACTCGCAAGCGTTTTATGAACAATTCATGGGAAAAGAAACATTATTCATAAAGTTTCTTGATATGGAAGTTGTTAATGGAGTTCCAGAAAGTTTCCCAGCATCGTGGAGATACATACGAGAGGAATTGCATTCATTACAAAGACACACAAATTTGAATATCTATTTTAAGGAAAATCCTGTATTATAATTCAAAACTCCAGTGAACACACATATTCACTGGAGCTATTTTTTTACCATCCTTTAATCTGTTTTACCTGTTCTGCCCTCTCGTCATCTTTATGATACTGCAGCTTAAATTGTATCGTTTCCACAACCTCTTTCCGGGCTTCATCATCTAACTGATAAAAAGAAGTGAGCAGATTGTCCACATCTGGCATACTGTTTTTGCCGAATAGGTGCATAAGAGGATAGAGGGAATATTTTAAGTATGTTTTTATTCTGCTTGAATCCAATGCACCATTCAAACCATCCGAAAGGGTAGGATATATCTCTTCTTCTGTAATGGCTCCGGAGAACGGACTTGCGGAGCATATCTCATTCACATCAATCTCCAAGGCATTTGCCAGACGGAGAGCAAAGTCAAATCTGATGTTGGTATCCTTTTGGATAATAGTATAAAGTGTAGTGGCACTGATGCCGGTTTCTTTAGCAATCTTACGCACATTGGTACCTTTGTTATCAATGTGTTCTTTTAATTTCTTTCCATCGCCCATGAGCAACCTCCTATATTCATACATAAAAAAATACGAAAAACATAATTACAATATCCATATTAGCATATTTATGAATAATCCGGGGTGAAATCCATCACCTGTCCGGCGTATGGAAATCACTAATCCGTTTTGTTGGAAATTGCGTTTGCGTTAATAAGGAAATCGCTTTATCTATAAAAACCTTATAATGAGGTCATGCACCAGTTGGTGTAAATTCATTATAAGGAGAAATCTAAGGGTATTTCCATATGTTTATTAGAAACGATTCGAAATCAGTTTGAAGTTTTCTGTATTCGTGTATTGCATGCAAAACGAGGCAAGGGACTGTTACAGGGAATTGGAGCGTATGAGCAAAAAAATGGTATTATTCAGTGAATTGACAGCAGAGCAGTTAGTGCCATATGCTTTCAGCATTGTCATGGCATCTGCCACCGGCACTGTACATGCTCTGAAGAATACCATATTTATTGATTGCTTTACGATATAACTCAAGTGATACGGTGCAGCTAATTTAAAACCGTTGCACTAATTTGGAAAACACTGGTCATTTGAGAGGCTCTGTGATAAAGTAAAAAAAGATGTATCTGGAAGAAATCTTATTAACCAAGGATTTATCATATGCTATAAGGGACAAAAGTCAGTAATTGCTTCTGCTTGCAGGATAAGAGGTCTGACTTACTGACCCTTGCAGCATCATATTTCGGAATGGAGGAAATTTATGAATAGACAAACATTCAGAGAACTGACTGAAAAAGGATTGCTTTTTTTAGATGGAGCAACAGGCTCCAATTTACAGATGCGGGGAATGCCAAACGGAGTATGTCCGGAGCTGTGGGTATTGGAGAATCCACAGATTCTGCTCGATTTACAAAGAGAATATGTGAAGGCAGGAACCAATATTCTTTATTCCTGTACCTTTGGCGGAAATCGAATAAAGTTAGCTGAATATGGACTATATCAACGGCAGGAGGAAATCCTGAAGGGGCTGATTGCCATTTCCAAAGAGGCGGCAGATGGCAAAGCCTATGTTGCCGGTGACATTACCATGACCGGTGAGCAGCTTACTCCTATAGGGAAGATGGATTTTGAGGAGCTGGTAGAAATTTATAAGGAGCAGATCCGCTATATGGAGGCTGCCGGTGTGGACTTACTGGTGGTGGAAACGATGATGAGTCTCCAGGAAACCCGAGCGGCTGTAATTGCAGCAAAGGAGGTCAGTGAACTTCCGATTATGGTAACCATGACCTTCGAAGCCGATGGAAGAGCACTTTTTGGAACCGATGTCCTTACCGCAGCCATCGTTCTGGAGAGTCTGGGAGCTGATGCTTTTGGGATAAACTGTTCCACAGGACCGGAGCAGATGCTGCCCTTATTTGAACAGATTAAGTCGGTGATTTCCATTCCCCTGATTGCCAAGCCCAATGCAGGGCTTCCCATGCTGAATGAAGAGGGCAATACGGTATACAATATGGGGCCGGAGGAATTTGCCGCAGAAACCGAAAAGCTTTGGGAGCAGGGGGCTGCCATTCTGGGCGGCTGCTGTGGAACGACACCGGCACATATTGCTGCCTTAACTAAAAGGTTAAGCGGCAGAATGCCTGTAAAGCGGGAGGTGATCAGGAAGCGTGTTGTCACCTCGGAACGGCAGACCTTAGGCTTTGGTCTGGATGATCCTTTTCTGGTGGTAGGAGAGAGGATTAATCCTACCGGAAAGAAGAAGCTGCAGGAAGAGCTGAAAGCGGGAAAAATGGATATGGTCACGGAATTTGCGCAGGCGCAGGAGGAAAAGGGCGCAGCAATTCTGGATGTGAATATGGGAATGAGTGGAATTGATGAAGAAGCACTGATGCTGAAGGCATTGGAAGAAATTTCCCAGGTTACCAATCTGCCCCTTTCCATCGACTCCAGCTATATTAACGTTTGTGAAGCCGCTCTTCGCCGTTATCCCGGCAGAGCCCTTTTGAATTCCATTTCTCTGGAGAAGGAGAAGGTTGAGAAGCTGCTGCCTGTAGCCAGAAAATATGGCGCCATGTTCGTCTTGCTGCCGCTTTCCGACAAAGGAATACCGGAAACCTTAGAGGAAAAAATAGCGATCATTGACGAACTGGTCAACAGAGCGCTGGCACTGGGCTTTACCAAAGAGGATATTGTGGTAGACGGGCTTGTGGTTACGGTAGGAGCCAATAAGCAAGGGGCTATAGAGGCATTGGAAACGATTCAATACTGCAAAGCAAATGGACTGGCGACCACCTGTGGTCTGTCCAACATCTCCTTCGGTCTGCCGGAACGGTCAATGATCAATGCCGGCTTTTTGACCATGGCTATTCAGGCAGGACTGACCATGGCCATTGCCAATCCCAGCCAGGACTTGCTGATGGCAGCGGCCTTTGCCAGCGATCTTTTACTGAATAAAGAAGACAGCGATGTTCGCTACATTGAAAAGATGGAAACCATTTCCATCGGTACGGCCACCCCGAAGGAGGCTGCCAGAGGGGCTAATGAAGTCAAAGGAGATTCTCCCTTATATGAGCTGGTTCTGAAAGGAAAAAAGAACCAGATTTCTGCCATAACCGAAGAACTTTTACAGGCCGGCAGAGATGCCAACGAGCTGCTGCAAAACAGCCTTCTTCCTGCAATTAACGAGGTGGGAGATCTGTTTGATCAGGGGAAATACTTTCTTCCTCAGTTGATCAACAGTGCGGAGGCCATGAAGGCCTCTATTGCCGTACTGCAGCCTCATCTTCAAAAACAGGCAGAGGGAAAGGATATGCCCGCTGTGGTAATAGCTACGGTGGAGGGAGACATACACGACATCGGGAAAAATCTGGTTGTGTTAATGCTGAAAAACTACGGATTTACCGTATACGATCTGGGTAAGGATGTTCCAAAAGAAAAAATTGTTGCAGCGGCCATGGAAACAGGAGCTGCAGTTATCGGATTATCGGCACTGATGACCACCACCATGCAGGAAATGAAGCAGGTGATCATTCACGCAAGAGAAAAGAAATGTGACGCTAAAATTATTATTGGCGGAGCAGTCATCACGGAAGAATACCAGCACCAGATCGGTGCTGACGGATATGCCAAGGATGCGGCTGATACTGTGCGTGTAATTAAGACACTGCTCAATCTGAAGGATTAGCTGCCAGATTTTTCGGAAAGGAAGGTGCATTATGGAAGAATTGGGAGTAAAGGAATTGATCAGGGAGCTTAAGGAGGAAAGCAGCCAGGAGCGTAATCAATTAAGAAAGCAGATCAATATGATGAGGGTTCTTATGTTTGCCATGGCAGGAGTGATCTGTATTTTGATTGTTACGCTGGCTACATTGGTACCCCAGATAAGCACCACGCTGGACACGGCCAATCGTGCGCTGGAGGATATTTCCTATACAGCCTCAAGGGTAAATGAAGTATTTGCTTCAGTAGAAACCCTGGTAGAGGACAGCAGCACCGGAGTTACTGAAGCCATTGAAAAGCTGAACAGCATTAATTTTGAGGGATTGAATCAATCCATTGAAGACTTGGGCAAGGTGGTCTCTCCATTGTCGGAATTTTTTTCCCGCTTCCGTTAGTGTACCAACGTCTTAATTCAGTTGATTGGTAAACAGATATATCAGTTGTTTTTCTTACTTTAGTGTGTTAAAATACATATATTTATTTTCTAAAAGGGAGGCAAATTTTATGATTGGTGCAGATATTATTATAAAATGTCTGGAAGAAGAAAATGTGGATGTGGTCTTTGGCTATCCCGGTGTAGCTATCTGCCCATTTTTTAATAGTATGCTGGATTCCCCCATCAGTCCCGTTCTTGTTCGCACGGAGCAGAATGCGGCTCATGCGGCCAATGGATTGGCCAGAGTAACCGGAAAGGTAGGCGTTTGTGCCGTAACCAGCGGACCGGGTGCAACCAATTTGATTACCGGTATCGCTACAGCCTTTGCAGACAGCATTCCTCTGGTATGTATAACAGGACAGGTGGATTCCTCCCTCCTTGGAAGTGATGTTTTTCAGGAGGCAGATATTACCGGAGCGGCAGAATCCTTTGTCAAGTACAGCTACCTGGTACGAAATGCAGAAGATATCCCCAGGATTTTTAAGGAGGCTTTCCATATTGCCAGTACAGGAAGAAAGGGACCGGTACTGATCGATATTCCCATTGATGTGCAAAACCAGACGGTAAGCAAATTTAACTACCCCAGCGAAGTGAAAATGAGAACCTATAAGCCTACGGTCAAAGGAAATGTGGTTCAGATTCATAAGGTAGTCAGAGAGTTGGCGAAAGCGAAGCGACCGGTTATCTATGCAGGTGGAGGGGTTCTGTTGGCCGATGCCCAAAGTGAACTGAGAGCCTTTGCGGAAAAATACCATATTCCCGTGGTCAGTACCATGATGGGGATAGGGGCCTTGCCCACTGAACATCCCTTGTATTTCGGTATGGTGGGAAATAACGGCAGAGGTTATGCCAATCGAGCTATGAAGGAATCCGACCTTCTGATTATGGCCGGTGCCAGAGTGGCGGATCGGTCGGTTAACCAGCCGGAGTTGATCCTTAAGGGTAAGGTATTGGTACATATTGATGTTGACCCCTGTGAAATCGGTAAAAATGCTGGCCCTACCATTCCTCTGGTGGGCGACATAAAGCATATTTTTGATGATCTGTGCAAAGAAGATATTGAGTGCAGTCATGATGTATGGGTGGAAACACTGGAATTATATGAAAAAAATATGACGCCAAGGCTTAAAGAGACAAATGGCTATGTAGATCCAAGAAGCTTCATCCGACTGCTTTCCGAAAAAATGGAGGAGGATGGTATCTACGTTGCAGATGTGGGACAGAATCAGATCTGGTCCTGCGGTTACCATGTGGTAAAAAAAGGGCGTTTTCTTACCTCCGGCGGTATGGGCACCATGGGCTACTCCCTGCCGGCAGCGATGGGAGCAAAAATCGGCTGCCCTGACCGTCAGGTAGTTGCAGTCTGTGGAGATGGAGCCTTTCAGATGTCTATGATGGAGCTGGCCACCATGGTACAGCATAAGGTTGAGGTGAAAATGGTGGTCTTAAATAATAACCTTTTGGGAATGGTAAGAGAATATCAGCATTATTCCTACAAGGATAATTATACGGTGGTGGATTTAAGCGGAAGCCCCAGCCTGGAAAAAATCGCTGAAGCCTATGGAATTGGCTTCCTGCGGGTGGAAAACATGGAACAGGCAGAAGAAAGCATTGACCGATTTTTGCAGACTGAGGGCTCCGTACTGATGGAATGCCTGATTGATCCCATGGATTTGGTTAGATAGGAGGAGAGATTGATGAAACGAATTTATTCCGTTCTGGTGGAAAATCGCTCCGGTGTTCTTTCTAAGGTTGCAGGACTTTTTTCCAGAAGAAATTTTAATATTGATTCTTTAGTTGTGGGAGAAACCGATGATTCAGCGGTATCCTGCATGACCATTGTCAGCAGCGGTGACACCCGAACCATTGAACAGATTGAAAAGCAGCTAAACAAAAAGCTGGATGTCATTAAGGTGAATACCTTTCAGGAGGAAGAGAGCATCAGCAGAGAGCTGATGCTGGTGAAGGTAAAATACAACAAAGGCAACCGTAAGGATATAATGGAAATCTGCAAGATGATGAACATGGAAAATCAGCACGCTTATGTGGTGGATTTTTCCAAAAGCCATATGATTATCCAGGTCTGTGATATTCCTGAACGGACACAGCTTTTTCTCAAGCTGCTGCAGGGAATCAGTATTGTGGAGGTGGCAAGGACAGGAACGGTGGCACTGAAAAAATGCTGTGAAACCAAGTAATCACAGTTGCGCTTCCTATAATCTCCGGTTATACCCTGTATTCCCAGACTTCATACGTTGACAGTCGGTTTTTTAGTTGCTATATTAGGAGGAGAGAAAAGCCCTCTTATCGACAAACAGAGGGGAAAGAGTCAGTATCGCAATTAAGGCTTGCGATTTATAGGGGGTTAGCATGAAGAAAAAAGTATTTCAGTTGCTGGTAGATAATACCTCGGGTGTGTTAAGCCGCATTTCCGGTCTGTTTTCCAGACGCAGCTACAACATTGAAAGCATTACCGCCGGTGTTACGGCAGACCCGCTGATCACCCGAATCACCATTGTGGCCAGCGGTGATGATGAGATTCTGGATCAGATTGAAAAACAGGTGGCTAAGCTGGAGGATGTCAGGGATATTAAGGAACTGAAGCCTGAATCCAGTGTATACAGAGAGCTTGCTTTGATTAAGGTAAGAGTAAGCGCTTCGGCCAGACAGGGTGTGATCGAGGTGGCCAATATCTTTCGGGCCAATATTATTGATGTGGCTCAGGAAGGGCTTATTATCGAAATGACCGGTAATCAGGACAAGATTGATGCCTTTATCAAGCTGCTTGACGGCTATGAGATTCTGGAACTGGCAAGAACCGGGATAGCAGGCCTGCGGCGGGGAACAGAGGATATTGTTTATCTGTAGGAATTTGGAACCGGGAAATTAAGCAGGTCCATAATGACAGAAGCTATAGTACATAAGGAAACTCTTAGGGAAACCTTTAGTTTATATTTTTTAAGATGTCGTTAATGACAGAATGGAGGAAGAAATGGCAAATATTTATTATCAGGAAGATTGTAATCTGTCCATGTTGGAGGGCAAAACGATTGCGGTTATTGGTTACGGAAGCCAGGGACACGCTCATGCGCTGAATGCAAAGGAGTCCGGCTGCAAGGTTATTATCGGTCTTTATGAAGGCTCTAAATCCTGGGATAAGGCAGTGAAGCAGGGCTTTGAAGTATATACAGCAGCAGAGGCTGCAAAAAAAGCAGATATAATTATGATTTTGATCAATGATGAGAAGCAGGCTGCCATGTACAAGAAGGATATTGAGCCTAACTTAGAGGCCGGCAATATGCTGATGTTCGCCCATGGCTTTGCCATTCATTTTGGCCAGATCGTTCCCCCAGCCGATGTGGATGTTACCATGATCGCACCCAAGGGACCCGGACATACCGTAAGAAGCGAATACCAGGCAGGTAAGGGTGTTCCCTGCTTAGTGGCAGTTCATCAGGATGCTACCGGTAAGGCTCTTGATAAAGCACTGGCTTATGCTCTGGCAATCGGTGGAGCAAGAGCAGGCGTTCTGGAAACCAACTTCCGTACCGAAACGGAGACCGATCTCTTTGGTGAACAGGCCGTTCTGTGCGGCGGTGTATGCGCTCTGATGCAGGCAGGCTATGAAACTCTGGTAGAGGCCGGATATGACCCCAGAAATGCTTACTTTGAATGTATCCATGAGATGAAGCTGATTGTAGACCTGATTTATCAGTCCGGCTTTGAAGGCATGAGATATTCCATTTCCAATACGGCCGAATATGGAGATTATATTACCGGACCCAAGATCATCACCGAAGAAACAAGGAAGGCGATGAGAAAAATCCTGTCCGATATTCAGGATGGCACTTTTGCAAAGGATTTCCTTCTGGATATGTCTCCCGCAGGTGGGCAGGCTCATTTCAGAGCAATGCGTAAGCTGGCAGCGGAGCATCCTTCAGAGGTTGTGGGAAAAGAAATCCGCAAGCTGTATAGCTGGAACAATGAGGAAGATAAGCTGATTAATAATTAGGAACTATTCAGAGCTATGTAAATTTACACTCTGATTAAAATGAAAAGCCATTAAGGAATGATCGGAATATTCCCTGATGGCTTTTCAGACGCTTTATCCATTTTGGGGAAATCCTCTTCCCTTGACAGATAAATCGTGAAAGGATAAAATGGTTAGGGCAACGCACAGGCAGCTTTGTGTTGCCCTAAAAGGATATACAGACTTATTTAATAATAGGTAGAAAGAAGGACACAGATGGCGCAACCGTATAATCACAAAGAATTGGAGCAGAAGTGGCAGAAGATATGGGATGAGGAAAAGGCCTTTGCCACCTCCACCGATTATTCAAAACCCAAGTATTATGCACTGGTAGAGTTTCCCTATCCGTCAGGACAGGGGCTGCACGTAGGGCATCCCAGACCTTATACGGCACTGGATATTGTTGCCCGCAAAAGAAGGATGCAGGGGTATAACGTACTGTATCCCATGGGGTGGGATGCCTTTGGACTTCCCACAGAGAATTATGCCATTCAGAATCATATTCACCCTAAAATTGTAACAAAGAACAATGTAGAGCGCTTCAAGAAGCAGCTCCATTCCTTAGGGTACTCCTTTGACTGGGAGAGAGAAATCAATACCACTGACCCGAGCTACTATAAATGGACACAGTGGATTTTCCTGAAGCTGTTTAAAGCAGGCCTGGCTTACAAATCAGAAATGCCTATTAACTGGTGTACCTCCTGCAAGGTTGGTCTGGCCAATGAGGAAGTGGTCAATGGAGTGTGTGAACGCTGCGGCTCTGAAGTCGTTCGTAAGGTAAAAAGCCAGTGGATGTTGAAAATCACCGAATATGCCGACAAGCTGATTCAGGATTTGGATACTGTGGATTATATTGAACGGGTTAAGGTTTCCCAGAAAAACTGGATTGGAAAATCACAGGGAGCAGAGGTGGACTTTGCCATTGCCGGAAAAGAAGATAAGCTGCGTGTGTATACCACCAGACCGGATACCCTGTTTGGGGCCACCTATATGGTTGTTTCTCCTGAGCATCCTTTAATTGATAAATATAAAGATGAGATCAAGAACTATGATGCCCTGGTGGAATATCGGGAAATGGCAGCACGCAAGTCGGATTTTGAGCGCACTGAGCTGGCAAAGGATAAGACCGGTGTTGAGATTTCGGGACTTAAAGCCGTCAATCCGGTGAACCGGAAGGAGATTCCTATCTGGATTTCCGATTATGTATTGATGACCTATGGAACGGGTGCCATTATGGCCGTACCTGCTCATGATGAAAGAGACTGGGATTTTGCCAAAAAATTCAATCTGCCCATCATTGAGGTGGTAGCAGGCAGTGAGGTAAGTGTACAGGAGGCCGTTTACACAGATGTAGCTACCGGTACACTGGTTAATTCAGCATTTTTAGATGGACTTTCCGTAGCCGAAGCCAAGGAGAAGATCATTTCCTATTTGGAGGAAAAGGGAATTGGAACAGCAAAAACCAACTTTAAGCTGCGTGACTGGGTATTTTCCAGACAGCGTTATTGGGGGGAGCCCATTCCTATTGTAAAATGTGAAAAATGCGGCTTTGTTGCTTTGGATGAGAAGGAGCTTCCTTTAGAGCTTCCTGATGTAGACAGCTATATGCCTACTGATAATGGAGAATCACCTCTGGCAGCTATAACTGACTGGGTCAACACCACCTGTCCCTGCTGCGGCGGTCCGGCTCAGAGAGAAACCGATACCATGCCCCAGTGGGCAGGCTCATCGTGGTATTTTCTGCGTTATACCGATCCCACTAATACTGAGGCCTTGGCCAGCAAGGAGGCTTTGGAATACTGGATGCCTGTAGACTGGTACAACGGCGGTATGGAGCATACGACATTACATTTACTGTATTCACGCTTCTGGCATAAGTTCCTTTATGATGAGAAGATCGTACCCTGCCCGGAGCCATATCAGAAGAGAACCTCTCATGGTATGATCTTAGGTTCCAATGGGGAAAAGATGTCCAAATCCAGGGGGAATGTGGTAAACCCGGATGACATTGTCAGAGACTATGGGGCAGACACCCTGCGAACCTATGAGATGTTTATCGGGGCCTTTGAATTGAGTGCTTCCTGGTCGGAGGATGGAGTAAAGGGCTGCAGAAGATTTTTGGATCGTGTGTGGAAATTACAGGATATTCTGGTAGACGGTGATACCTACAGTGAAGATATGGAAACCAAAATGCACCAGACGATCAAAAAGGTAAGCAGTGATTTTGAACACCTGAAGTATAATACGGCAATTGCAGCCATGATGGCCTTAATCAACGAATTTTATAAGAAAAATGAAATAAATCGGGCAGAATACAAAACCCTGCTGCTTTTACTGAATCCGGTAGCCCCTCATATTACCGAGGAGCTTTGGCAGCTTATGGGCAATGAAGGAAGAGTGTATCAGGCCTCCTGGCCCCAGTATGATGAGGCTAAAACGGTGGAAGCGGCGGTAGAAATAGCGGTTCAGGTCAATGGAAAGACCAGAGCGCTGATCAAGGTGGCTTCAGATGTAGATAAGGATGCGGCAATTGCTGCAGCAAAGGAAGCTCTGGGAGATAAGCTGACCGGAAATATCATCAAGGAAATTTATGTTCCCGGAAGAATCGTAAACATTGTGGCAAAATAGGTAAATAGTAAAACGAGCAGAGCGAAAGGGGAGGACTATGGAGATAAAGAAACTGGAAACAGAGCTGCAAAGCAATGCCTATCCGGGCAGAGGAATCGTGATCGGCAAAACACCTGACGGAAAGAAAGGTGTTGCAGCCTATTTCATAATGGGGAGAAGTGAAAACAGCCGAAACAGAATTTTTGTGGAGGAGGGAGAGGGCATACGTACACAGGCCTTTGACCCTTCTAAAATGACGGATCCTTCTCTGATTATTTATGCTCCGGTAAGAGTTCTGGGAAACAAAACCATTATAACCAACGGTGATCAGACAGACACTATTTACGAGGGAATGGATAAGCAGTTGACCTTTGAGCAGTCCTTAAGAAGTCGGGAATTTGAGCCTGATGCTCCGAACTATACACCAAGAATTTCCGGTATCATGCATATTGAAGGCGGAAGCTATAACTATGCCATGTCCATTTTAAAAAGCAATAACGGCGATCCTGCAGCCTGCAATCGTTATACCTTTGCCTATCAGAATCCGATAGCGGGAGAGGGGCATTTTATCCATACCTATATGCAGGATGGAAATCCCCTGCCCAGCTTTGAGGGTGAGCCTAAGCTGGTGGAGATTCAGGGAAATATTGATGAGTTTACGGATTTACTCTGGAAGAGCCTGAATGAAGAGAATAAAGTATCCCTATTTGTACGCTATATCGACCTTGACAGCGGAGAATGGGAAACCCGGATCGTAAACAAGAATCAATAGGAGGAAAACAAGTGAAAGAGCTGGAATTAAAATATGGCTGCAACCCCAATCAAAAGCCCTCAAGAATATATATGAACGATGGCAGCAAGCTGCCCATTAAGGTATTGTGCGGTAAACCCGGTTATATCAATTTTTTGGATGCCTTTAATGGCTGGCAGCTGGTTAAAGAGCTGAAGGAGGCAACAGGACTTCCTGCAGCCACCTCCTTTAAGCACGTATCTCCTGCCGGAGCAGCGGTAGGACTTCCCTTGAGCGATACGCTGGCAAAAATCTACTGGGTGGATGATCTTGGAGAGCTTTCACCTTTGGCCTGTGCCTATGCCAGAGCAAGGGGAGCAGATAGAATGTCCTCCTTTGGAGATTTCATCGCTTTATCCGATACCTGCGATGAATCCACGGCGCGTCTGATTAAGCGTGAGGTGTCCGATGGAGTGATTGCACCGGGATATACACCGGAGGCTCTGGAAATCCTATCTTCCAAGAAGAAGGGGAATTATAATGTAATCCAGATTGACTCCTCCTATGTTCCGGCACCCATAGAGCATAAAGAGGTTTTTGGGATTACCTTTGAGCAGGGAAGAAATGAACTGCCCGTTAATGATGAACTGCTGGCTCACATTGTGACTGCCAATAAAGAGCTTCCCAGGGAAGCGAGAATCGATCTGCTTATTTCTCTGATTACCTTAAAATATACACAGTCCAACTCCGTATGCTTTACCAAGGGTGGTCAGGCAATCGGCATTGGTGCAGGACAGCAATCCAGAGTGCACTGTACAAGACTTGCCGGAAACAAAGCGGATAACTGGTGGTTAAGACAGGCTCCTCAGGTACTGAACCTGCCTTTTAAAGAGGGAATCGGAAGAGCTGAAAGAGATAACGCCATTGATAACTTCATTGGTGAAGAATATATGGACCTATTAGCGGAAGGCGCATGGCAGTTAGTATTTACGAAAAAACCGGAGGTCTTTACCCGGGAAGAAAAAAGAGAATGGCTGGATAAGCTGGAAGGTGTTTCGCTGGGTTCAGATGCCTTCTTCCCCTTTGCCGACAATATTGAACGGGCAAAAAAAAGCGGGGTAAGCTACATTGCCCAGCCCGGTGGCTCTGTGCGGGATGATCTGGTGATCGAATGCTGTGACAAATACGGCATGGTCATGGCCTTTACCGGAATCAGGCTATTCCATCATTAATAAAAATAACGGTACTATTTAGAGTCCCATTCGCAAAATCGCTGCTGCGCAGCTTTCCTTTTGCAAAACAGCCCCCTGAATCTTATCCTTTATGGACAGGATTCAGGGGGTTCCTGGTCTTAACCGATTAAGTGGAACGCCGTTTAAACATGGTAATGGCCTGATTCATCTTTTTAATCTCCTCTTCAGAAGCGTATTTTTTTAATACGGGAACGATGGTGTCCAGCTCCTCTTGAGTAAAATGTATATTTTGAGAACGGCTTTTAGCTGCCAGTGACATAAAGAAAGGAAATAATTCCTTTCCGCTATGCTTTTTGCTTTCGAATAGCATCTGCTGTAAAAACTCCAGCTTAAAGGAAGGAATATTTTCCAGTTCCTTATCCTGCATCCACTGATCATCCTGAGTCATAGCTTTCCTCCTTCCATAAACAGAGAAAACATATTTTGCTGTTCCGGTGTCATGACATTTTTTAACATATCCATCATGCTATTTATTCCAGCCCCGCCATTGCCGCTATGAGAAGAGCCTTCCCCACAGGAATTGTTTTCCCCGACCGAAAAGGCACCCATGATTTCCTGAATCATGGGCAGATATTGAGCCATATCCTTATAGGTTTGCATCATATTCTGCATTTGGGAAAACTGAGAAAGCATATTTTTTTCCTGTTCACTGCAATAAGGAGACAATAAGGGAAGCAGTGCAGAAATATCCAATTCCTTTTTCCCGGGATAATTGGTTTTGCGGCAGAGCCCGGAATACTGTCTGGTAAAATTCATGGTATAGAGAAGCTCCTGCCATTTGATAAACATGGCCAGCTTATGACGGCTCTCTATGTCCAGATAGGGAAAAAGAAGCTTCAGCATCTGCATATGATTGGTGGTATATAAAGTATCAAAGGCAATGATGGCTTCTGCCAGTTGTCCCGGCTGGTCACACTTTTCCATATCAGACTCCTGCGGTAAAGGCTATGATTAATCCTATGAAAAATTGTCACTATTCAGAACCCCATTCGCAAAATCGCTGTTACACAGCTTTACTTCTGTTCATGTGGCTGCTTCGCCATATAAATGTTCAATGCTATGTCCATTCGTACAAGCAGAATGTTCATTTCACTGAACATTTGCATGGCTCTGAATAGTGACGAAAATTATTGGATATATGCCCTGAAAAATAGCTTGTTGACAGAATAACAGATGTAGAATGCTAAATAAAGGAAGACACCGGGCCAGCCGGTGTCCTCCTGAGAAGGGAAATTAGCATCCGCAACCACAAGAGTTGTTGTTTCCGCAGCAGCTAAACAGAACCAGAAGAAGGATCAGCCATTCGCAGCAGTTATTGTCGTTGTCACAACCACAACCATTGTTGCCTAAGCCAAAGAGACCTCCGTTGTTGCCATTGCAGAAAAATAACAGGATAATAATCCAAATCCAGCTTCCACATCCATTGTTGTTGCACTGATTGCTGCAGGAAGAGCAGCCTGTTGCAGTTAAATCACTCATTGTAAATCCTCCAATATTTTGGTTATGCTGTATTGTATGTGTCATAGCCTGTCAAGGTTTCTGAAAAAAGAAAAAGAAATCTTTTGAGAAGCTGTAAGGTAAGAATTTGTAACTATTCAGAGCTATGCAAATGTTCAATGAAATGAACATCCTGCTTGCATGGAGGGACATATCATTGAACATTTATATGGCGAAGTAACCACATGAGCAAAAGGAAAGCTGCGTAGCGGCGATTTTGCGAATGGGGTTCTGAATAGTTATAAAAATTTTATATTAGGCTTGTAAAGTGAATTAAATTTACATATAATAATACTAGATTTACGATTTTAGATAAATAAATGTAAAACTAATTGGAGGAAAGAACATGGCGATAGGAGATATTATAGCGAGACAGTATGATATAGCCCAAGGGACAGCATCAAATATAAATGAATTGCCTAAGTATAAGAAATATGCTATGTGTAACCTGAGAGGTGGAATAGGAAAAACTACACTTTCTTTTAATTTGAGTTATTTGACAGATAATTTATTAGCAGTGGATACTTGCCCACAGGGAAATTTATCTTTCTTTTATGATAAGAATTATTATGCTGGGAATCAAACTAATGTAAGAGATATGATACTGCCGTATTTGGTTCCGGGATTAGGTAAAGCCTCAAGGGTTGCTGCATTTATAGGAGCTACAAATGAGTATTTTTCAGATAAAAATAACTATTATATACCATCATCAGATGAATTATATTTACTGCCATCACAATTAAATACAGCAATTAATCAAGCTACGGGTTTGCAGCAGCCACAAAGGGAACAGGCTTTGAATAGTATCTTATATTCATTGAAGTCGGAAATTGATAGAGAACTCGAACAGAATTCATTAGATAAATGTATTATAGATACATCCCCCTTTTTTGCAGGAGCTACACAATTGGCATGGTATGCAGCAGACGCATTAGTAATTCCTGTTAGAACGGATCAACAATCAATTAAATCGTTAGAACTGTTGATTAGTACATTGACTAATCCTCAGAGTGAATTTAGAAAATATCTGTTGGAAAATGACATGAATGTACCCAAAATTCAGATGGTAGTGCTAACGCATTGTGGATGGTCAACTATTGCAGGAGCAAGGAATGTTCCTAATCAACAAACAAAGGTATATTTAGGAAAAGTATACGATATATTATCCAAACACAGAACATTACTGAGCTCAGGCAATCCTGATAATCATCTATTTATGTTAGATGATTTTTTGGGTTCGGGGCGAATTTCATCGTGGGAAGCAAAGCCAATTGAATTATTAAAGGAGGGCGAAACCAAAACTATTGACAGAACCAGAGTAGTAGTCAATCAATCAGTTACAAAGTGTAAGCATCAGTTAGAGTATATTAGCAATCAACTCTGGTAAAGGAAGGTTTACGGGAGTGGATGGTTCACTATCTGAAATAAAAAATCTCGCCATATATTGACAAAACACTTGCATTAATTTCAAGATATTGTAAAATAGTAATAGATATTTTCAATAATGGAGTTGTATGGCTATGGTTAGTAAGGACTACAGTGTGCGAGGTCGTTCTTTCCGTACAGCAAGCGACTACCAGGCAGCACTGCGTGATCAGCAGAAAATTCAAACCGTTGAGAAAAAATACGGAATGCTGGATAGAGCCGGGCGAGAGAATCTGATTGGAATCATACAGCAGGGCAGGCTGAAATTTGAAACTTTGCTGGGCAATGATTTTCTGGAAGAATTAGAAGAAAGATTCCAGTCGGAACAGCCTGTAAAAAAGACAAAGAAAAAGAAACCGGCAGCCAAAAAGAAAAAGCCGGTCAAGAAAAAGGCAAGTAAAGTTTCCGG
Organism: Lachnospiraceae bacterium; assembly: GCA_004558185.1. Classification (GTDB taxonomy): domain Bacteria; phylum Bacillota; class Clostridia; order Lachnospirales; family Lachnospiraceae; genus SFDP01. The sequence continues at coordinate 18,913 of SFDP01000006.1, forward strand.
TAAAAAGGCGCCCAAACGGTTTGAAGATTACGATGAAGATATGCAGAAGCAGATTCGTTATGAGCTGCTGCAGCAGGAGAAGAAGCGTAAACGGTTGGTAGCTGTCTGCTCATTAGTTGCTTGTGTTTGTATAGGTTATGTTGTCTTTTATTATTATCTGTATGCAAAGAATTCGGCTCAGTACGAAAGATTGGCCTCTTTGAAGGAGAATGCGGCAGGAGCTGCCCAACAGGAGGTCAAGATCAATTATATCAATGAAGAAAAAAAAGAATTAGTGGTTCTGGATAAATATAAAAAATTATATTCTCAGAATAAAAGTCTAATAGGATGGCTTAAAATTGACGATACAAATATAGATTACCCTGTAATGCAGACTGTAAATAATGAGTATTATCTGGATCATAATTACACTCAGGAATATGATAAGAATGGGTCTATTTTCCTGGATAAGGACTGTGACATTACCAATCCGGGGACAAACATGATTATTTACGGGCATCACATGAAATCAGGAAAGATGTTTGGTAATCTGGATAAGTACAGCAGTAAGAAGTACTATGAGGAACATCCCGTCATTCAATTCGATACCATCTATGAAGAAGGGATTTATCAGATTATGTATGTATTTCGTTCTCGAATCTATAACGAGGATGAAATAGTTTTTAAATACTATCAGTTTTTCGAGGCGGCGACTCCCGAGGAATTTGATTCTACTATGCAGGAAATGGCGAATATTTCTCTCTATGATACAGGAGTAACGGCAACCTACGGAGATAAACTGATTACTCTGTCCACCTGTGACCACGCAGAAGAGGATGGAAGATTTGTTGTTGTGGCAAAAAAAGTGAACTAGACGTTTACAAAGGAGAAGATTGCAATGGGCAAAAATTTACCAGCAAAGAATAGCATGGACAAGACAAAAAGGAAGAAAAATTACAGATTGCGTAAGTCGGTACGGAGAACTCTCGGTGCACTTTTTTTGATTTCTGCAATTATTGTGGCAGCAATCCCTTTTCCTGATGCAGAAGCGACTGGTGGAGTTCCAGGTACAGGGGGGACAGTTACTCCAACGTTAACTTATGCGGTGACTAAGAACACTGATATAAATAAAGACGATGGGGGGAATAAAATTGATTTAGATCCCACGTCTAAGACACTTATATCTTTTTCTACACTTAGATATAATGGGAGCGCATGGAGACTAGAAAAACAGTTTGATTATTATACCATTGCCAGTCCAGTCAAGGGGGCTATTTTAGCTAACTACAATAATACTTATTCATCAGACAACATTAGTTTACCAGAAACAGTAACTGATGGTGAATTCATTCAAGCTCTCCAAAGTGACTATGAAAGCTATTTTGCTGGGACTGACAAAGTCACCTTGAATTATGCAGATATAGATAATGATACAGGAATAAAATTCAAATACTTTTTCCCGGGTAAATACGAACAGTTGAGGAATGCAGGAACTGGTAGTATTGACGGTAATGTTAGTGAGGTGGAAGCAGGAAAAAGGGGGGCTTTTTACTGTGATTATAAAGGATTTGAGGTTAAGCAAGCAGGTGGTGGGACTACTAATGCAAAGTTCACAGGAATAGTTATAACTGCTGCAGATGGTACTAAATCCTACCAGCCGGGGTATGGACTTGTTCAAGCAGAAAAACAACGGGATGCGGGAGGAGTCGATGTAATTTATGTATTACAGGCCAAAAACGAAACACAACTCCAAGGAGGATATCGAAAAGATGATAATGGTTTTGTATATTCTATTCTGACATCTAGTTTTGAATTAATTGGTATTGGTGAAAGATCATTTAAAGGAATTACGAATGCAAAAACATTAAAACTACCTGGAAGTCTTATTTATATTGGTGATAATGCATTTGAAAGCTCTTATGTAGAAAACATTACCCTAACAAGTGTAAAGCATATAGGAAATTATGCTTTTAAAGGCTCTAGGCTTCGTCAGGTTAGTCTAAGTACAGCAACATTAAAGATAGGAAGTGAAGCGTTTAGTAGCACACAATTGACCAGTGTTACATTTCCTTACTCAATCAACCTGATTGGGGAAGGTGCCTTTTCAAATAATGATGCTTTAACTGAGCTTAAGTTCGATGCAACTAGCCCGCTTACCATAAGCAAGTTTGCCTTTTACAACTGTCCCAATTTAAGTTCGCTTGATTTAAGTAAGCAGAAGATTGGAACTATAGGAGAAGGTGCATTTGCACTTAATAAGGTTGATAGTGGTAAAATGGCTACTTTCAAATTTCCTGAAGAAATAACTAAGGTTGTGACAACTGGTAGTGATGTAGGCTTGGGTGATTTTGTTTTGTCTGGTAGAACGCAATTGAAAGAAGTAGTTATGCCTAGCCACCTGGGGTATACTACACCAGTTGATCTTCCTGGGAATATTTTTTATAATTGTACTGGTCTATCTTTTGTAGAATTCCCAGTCACAAGCAGATATGCTAAATTTGCAAATACTATGTTTTCTACTGTTACCAACCCGGACTTCTATGTAAAGGGTCCTAAGTATGATGCAGGAAATCAAGCGGCAGGGCCTAGAATGTCTACTTGGGCTTGCAAAATGAATGGTGGTGCCTATGTACCCTACGTTTTTGAAGAAAACGGTCAGAAATATTATGAAGTTAGTGATGGAAACTATCTGCTGTTAGTCGATCAAAGTGGAAAGTTGCTTTCTTGTAATTTTGTCGGGCCAGCAAAGGAAATTGAACTTATTATTCCGGGTAAGGTTGGCAATATTCAAGTAGGTGAAATTGCAGATGGCTGCTTCTCACCAGACTTTCTTCAGTATATAAAGAAACTTACAATAAGTGATGGAGGGGCACTTAAAACAATTGGGAATAATGCATTTGCTGGTGCAGTTAAAATGACGTCAGTAGATATAGGTGATTCAGTTGAAACCATTGGAGAGTCTGCGTTCGAAGGCTGTACTTCACTTGCAGCAGCAACCATTGGAGGTGGAGTAAATAAAATTGGGGCAAAAGCCTTTAAGAATTGTGGTAATTTACAAAATATCATTTTCGAAACACCTATAAATGGGGCATCGGGATTCCCTAAAGAAAATATAGGTTCGGAGTCCTTCGCAACTGGAAGTGCAAAACTTACCATAACAGGTACTCTCGAAGAAGGCTATGGTCCCTTTGAATACGCAATGGATTCAACTACCTACGTGAATCCAGGGCAGGGTATTCGCATTCTTTATAAGACCCCTGCACCCAGTAACCTGTCAGTAATCCTTGATAATCGAAATGGTTTAGTTACCCTAGTGGATTATCCACAGTATGGAGATTTAGATGTAGGGATTAGACAAAAATATGAAACAGGAAGTCAGATGACACCTGCGGAAGAAGCAGCGGTAAATGCAGCAATCAATATTGATATTCCGGCAGGAGTAGAGTCGATTGATGTTAAGGGTTATTTAAATAATGAACCCTATTCCGGAGGAACTGGGGAAACCAATAGCTATAATAAAACGGCTTACTTTACCGATCCTCGTTTTGATAATTATGCAAAACACGGATTATTTGGCGGAACAACGAAAGACGATACAAGTGATCCTGCAAAGAAAAATGAAACTAAGGATATCGGTAACGACCGGATTCGCAGTGTAACCATGCGTACTGTAAAGTATCTGCCTAATTCAAATACGCCTATTACCGGTGATATTTTATCCGACAACGGATTGTCGGGAGGCGCTTTTTATAGCTGTGAAAATCTGGAAACCGTAAGTCTGGGCAGTGCTATGGAGGATGTAGGTTCCCTTCCCTTCCTTGGCTGCTATAATTTGAGCAGTATTGCTTCTGACAACCCGAAATATGTATGTAACAATAAAATACTTTATGAAAACCTTGCAGATGGCTCAAAAAAGATTGTGGAGGTTTTAGGCTCTCGTGGTAATGCCAATGACAAGCTGATCAACGTTGCTAATGATCCTGATCTTGCCAACGTTTCCAGTATGGCAGTGGGAGCGGTAAGTGATGTCCCTGGGGTGAGAACCGTTGATTTTACGGGAAATGATGTGCTTAGGGAAATACCGGACAAAGCCTTTCTTGGCAGTAAAGGTCTGTCAGACGTTATTCTGCCTACAAGCATTCGAACAATTGGATTAAAAGCCTTTGCGGAAGGTGCTCCCAATAATCTGAGAGTATCCATTTACGGCCGTGAAGTCAGTCTGGCAACGGATGCTTTTGTGAACACGCCATCAGTGACGGTTTATGCCTATGATGATTCTGCCGCATATAATACGGCAAAGAAGATAGCTACTTTATATGATAATGTATATGTTGAAACATTGACCGATGTATACCGGGTACAATTTTTTGACTATGATGGAATTACTGCTTTATCCGAAGTCCAGTATGTAGAAAAGGGTAAAAACGCTGAACTGCCTGAAACGAATCCTACAAGAGCAGGATATGTGTTTAAAGGCTGGAATAAATCTCATAAAGATATTCAGCAGGATACAGATATTATTGCTCTTTATGATATTGATCCAAATAATCCGGGCGGTGGCGGAAACGGTAATGGTAATGGAACTGGAGGCAACGGAAACGGTGGTAACGGAACCGGAGGCAATGGACCGGTCAACGGAACGACTGTCCCCGGTGGTATTGATGTAGACGGTGATGGTATTGCTGATTACGATAAGGATGGCAATAAATTATACAACCTGACCGTAACCGGCGGTAATGGAACCGGAAGATATATTGCAGGACAGAAGGTTAGTATTATGGCAACAGGAGGGGCTACCGGAAGTACCTTTGGAAACTGGAGCAGCTCCAATACCAACGTTATTTTTGATGATGCAACTAAGTCCACTACTACTTTGATCATGCCTGCCAGTGATGCTACGGTAATTGCTAATTATGCCGGTCAATACAGGCTGGAGGTAAAATACGGAAGTGGAAGCGGAAGCTACCCGGCGGGAACTAAGGTTTCCATCTCGGCAGTGGAACCTCCGGCAGGAAAGAAGTTCTATCGATGGGCAACTGAGACAGCGGGTCTGACTATCGAGAGCTCAACCTCTACTACAACTACGATTACCATGCCTTCGTCTAATGCTGTTGTGGAAGCAACCTATACGAATAGCACGGGAACTGCCAGCGGAGGTGGAGGTGGAAATGGAGTAACCGGTACCACGGGAACCACCTCGAACAATAAAACCAGTGTGATTATTACCAGGCCGGGTATCTCAGACACGGATCAGGCATCAGCCTATGTCAGCGGCTCTACAGACGGATTCGTAGTTAAGATTTCACAAAGTGCAGAGGCAGATGCAGCAGCATTGGCAGCACTACAAAAAGAATATCCGGATATGTCAAGAATTAAGTTTGCAGCTATGGACATCAGTCTTTATGATGCAACAGGAGCCAATCTGATTACAGATACTACAGGCTTGAAGGTCAATATCACCATGCCTATTCCGGATGCATTGCGTACCTATGCCGGAAATAACAAGATTGCCGGGGTGGTAGATGAGACGCTGGATAAGCTGGGGGTAAAATTTGTTACGATGAACGGTGTGCCTTGTATGAGCTTTACCGCAACCCATTTCTCTCCTTATGTCGTTTATGTTGACACGGGTAATTTGGTAGCAGGTGATGTACTGGATCAGACACCGAAGACGGGAGATGGCATTCATCCTAAGTGGTTCTTAAGCATAGGACTGGCATCTATCTCCATGATTCTCTTCCTGAAGAGAGACCCCAAGTATAAAACCAGACTTTCCTAATGCAGGATTAATTTAACGATTATTCTTTTCCGGCGGGCTGTTTCGGCCCGCCGGAAAGTGATTCAGAAGTTTTTTGTGCAATGGAGGACAAAACAGTGGCAAGAATACGAAGGATAATAGGGATACTACTTCTCATCACCGCTTTTTTAGTAACGCAGATTCCCGGTTCCAAGAGCAGTGCAGCAGCATCCACTGACTTTCAGGTAGATGGCACGACCCTGGTAAAATATACGGGTACGGCCTCCTCTGTATCGATTCCTTCCGGCATAAAAAAGATTGGAGCAGAAGCCTTTGCAGGCAATGCCAGTGTGACATCTATTTCCTTTGGCAAAGACGTCAGGGAAATAGAATATGGCGCCTTTAAAGATTGTATCGGGCTGGTTTCGGTAGCTCTGCCGGATTCTCTGGAAATTATTGGAAGCGGAGCCTTCAGCAATAATAGCTCCTTGAAAAGGGTTGCCATAAAGAAGAACCTTAAGGACTTAGGCTCAGGTGTATTTGCAGGCTGCAGTAATCTTACCACAGTGTCTGTGGATAAAGATAATCCTAATTTTATTGTATCGGATGGGGCTTTATATAGTAAGGATAAAACGGCTCTTTATGCTTATTTTGGCGGAAATAAGGCCACAAGCTATACGATGCCGCAGACGGTCACCAAGGTGGTGGACTATGCTTTTTGGGGAAATGAGGCCTTGCAGGAAATTATCTTAAGCTCTTCCTTACGGGAGATTTCCGGCTATGCGTTTTCTAACTGCAAGGCATTAAGCAGAATAGCGATTCCTTATTCAGTAAGAAGTATAGATACCAAGGCTTTTGAAAACTGTACAGCTTTAGCAGAGGCAAGTATTCCCGCTTCTGTAGTCTTTATCCACTCCACAGCCTTTGATGGGTGCTCAAGTCTTGAAATTGTAGCGGATAAAGGAACCAATGCCTACGACTTTTATCAGAACTGGAAAAGAGATAATCGGGGAAGGGCAATTGAAACCACATCCCCAGAAGTGGCAGACGTCAGCTCTGTCAGTGATAACAGTTCCGGGGATAATTCTGCACCACAGGAAGGAAGCGTTTATGTTGTAGGCGGCAATAATCAGATATCAACCACTAATAGGACTAATAGCAGTAATGCTAATCAGGGCACAGGAGCTTCGGCCGATACTAATCAGGCATTGTACCATCCCAGTAATGTGGACTATATACCTCAAACTGATCCTTTGGAAGGAGCAGAAGATGGTGTAGTAGGAAAGACTATTGTGGTCGGGCAGAGTGCAGTAGTGCTCATGGATTCTTCTCTTACCGTGAATTCAGGTCTTACCATCCGGGCAATTTCCCAGGAGGAAGAGGAAGAAGCAATTGGCTCCTTTGTGGATGAGGATAAGGGGACTGCTTTACCTAAATATGCGATAATTGATAATAAGATCACAGCCAATGCTTATTATGGAAGTGACGGCCTGGGGGACTATACCCTGCCCTCCAATATTACGGCTATTGGTGATTTTGCCTTTGCGAGAAGTACGATTGCTTCGGTGTCAATTCCTGAGGGAGTAAGGGAAATCGGCTATGCGGCATTTTATCACTGTGATCAGCTTACTGCGGTCACTATTCCCTCAACCGTATCCTGGATTGATTCCTCTGCTTTTTCCTATACAGCTTGGCTGAACAATTGGGGGAATGATAAAAACACAGGAGATTTTCTCATTGTAGGTGATGGGGTTTTGCTGGCCTATAAGGGAAACAGTCAGCTTGTGGAGATTCCGGCGGGAGTAAAAACCATTGCACCTGCAGTTTTTGCAGGCCATGATGAAATTCAGGGAGTGAATATACCTGATTCGGTCAGAATAATTGGGGAAGAGGCTTTCCTAAATTGCAGCAGTCTGTCCAGCCTGCAGGGCGGGAGATATTTAAGCGAGATTCAGGACAGGGCATTTCAGAACACTGCCCTTACGGAAATAACCATTCCTGATACAGTAGAAACCATTGGCGTAGCCGCTTTCTCCTGTGAAGAGAACCAAGGAGGGAGAACCGTGGTTTTTGAAGGGAATGTTCTTCCAAAGCTGGGAGCATCAGACCGTTCAAAACGTGTAAGTAATTCTGCCCTGAGACAGCCTGCCTTCAGCGGTAACTGGACAGCTATTTTAACCGATGAAGGATTAAATAAAGAAGGAACGATTTTTGAAAAAGGAAGCCTTGGGTTTACGGGAAAGGTTGCGGTCGTCAATGGGGGACAGAGGAAGCAGATAGACACTCTTTCGCTGGAAAATCAGGCAGGAGGCGGAATACAGATTACTTCTGCTGTCGAGGAATGGCCTGCCGAACAGGTTACGGCCAGTATTCCCTATGAGGGCAGCTATCTGCTGACGATTCAGCCTGACAGCAGAACAAATGTTGAAGAGGCTTTTAAAAGAATTTATGGAGAGTCTGTACCGGAGATGTTTACCTTCAACATGACCATGAAGGATTCTACTGATTCTGTAGAACTTACCCGGTTCGGAACAAGGCCGCTGGAGGTAAGGGTACCTCTTCCGAATAACATCAGCGGCAGCGAGGTTCACGTTGTAGCCCTGGATGAGGATGGTCAGTTAGAGCTTTTATCTTCGTCTCTTGTACAGCAGGTGGGGGATGGTGCATATGTAAAGTTTTCGACAACGCATCTTTCCTCTTTTGCCATTTATGCCCTGGGTGAGAATGACAGCCGATTAATTGAAAATGGAAATATTCTTTATACCTCGGTTTCCGGGAAAAAGGATTATTCACCTAATACAGGTGATTCTTCCATTCATCCCAAATGGTTTATTGCCCTGGGTACAGGGGCAGTGGCAGTTATCTTGATTTTCGGTCGTCCTAAACGTAAGACAAGGAAACATTAAAAATATGTCGCATATCCTGTAAAAAAATGAAGGGGTGTGCAGTGCAGCGGGTTAGAGCACAAATTGGCTGTGAAAGTAAGCTGGCAGAAGCCTATACCGGAAAAAAGGTCACCGTGGCGGTCCTGGATACGGGGATTGTTTCTCATCCCGATTTTTCAGGGAGGATAGTGGCCTTTCGGGATTTTATCCGTGGAGGAAGTGATCCTTATGATGATGCCGGGCATGGCACCCATGTAGCCGGATGTCTGGCTGGAAGCGGATTGGCTTCTGCAGGAAAATACAGAGGAGTGGCACCGGATTGCCGGCTTGTGGTAGGAAAGGTTTTGGACCGTGGAGGAGCCGGAGATACTTATATGATGCTGGAAGCGCTTCGATGGGTGATGGAGCTGAAGGATTCCCTTGGAATCCGGGTTCTGAATATATCAGTAGGCTTTGAAGATCATGTAAATCTGGAAAAAATAAGAAAGCTGTTAAAGGCTTTAGACGAGGTGTGGAGGGCTGGTATTCTGATTGTGGTAGCGGCAGGGAATAAAGGCCCCAGGCCCGGAAGTATTTCCCCTTTGGGAATGGGAAGTCATGTGCTGACGGTAGGCTGCCATGATGGTGACTATAATGGCGGTGGAGTAACTTTGTGTGCAAAATACTCAGGAAGAGGTCCCAGCACAACGGTCATGAAAAAGCCGGATTTAGTGGCTCCGGGAACCAATATTATGGCGGCCAGTGCCAGATGTCGAAAAAGAGGGAATACTTATGCGATGGCTTATGAAGCCAAAAGTGGTACCTCCTTTGCAGCCCCTTTGGTTTCAGGGGCGGCAGCTCTACTATGGGAACAGAATCCCAGACTGACAGCCCAGGAGGTTAAACGGCGGATCTGCTATTCGGCCAGAGATTTGCAGGAGCCATGGAGTCGGCAAGGCTGGGGAATGCTGGATGTCAGAGCGATGCTGGAGGGCTGATTAGAAAAAATAGAATAGGAATAATATATTGACACATCTCGTATAATTGTATACAATCATACGAGATGTATTTTTTTATCTTGAAGATGGCTTATAAAAGCAGACTGGAATGGAGGAGATTTTATGCAGAATGAAAATAGAGATGCTTTTTTGAACAGACCGGTTTTTATGAACCCCAACAATCATTTACTGGAGATAGAGGAGCATATGTACATATTGGATGATGTGAAAAAGCCCAATGTATTCCGTAATATGTTCCCCTATTCAGAGGTACCCAAAATTCCTTTTAATGATCGCATCGTTCCTCACAATATGCCGGAGGAGATATGGATTACGGATACCACCTTTCGGGATGGACAGCAGTCCAGGGCACCCTATAGCACAGAACAGATCGTAACCATTTTTGATTATCTACATAAGCTGGGAGGCCCTAATGGAATGATCCGTGCCAGTGAATTCTTTTTGTACAGCAAGAAGGATAGGGATGCCGTTTATAAATGTCTGGAAAGAGGCTACCGTTTCCCCGAGGTGACAAGCTGGATCCGTGCCAGCAGGGAGGACTTCAAGCTGGTAAAGGAAATCGGAATGAAGGAAACAGGAATTCTGGTAAGCTGCTCAGATTATCATATTTTTATGAAGCTGAAAATGACCAGAAGGCAGGCTATGGACCATTATATCAGTGTAATCCGGGAATGCCTTGAGGAGGGAATCAGTCCAAGATGCCATCTTGAGGATATTACCCGGGCAGATATTTATGGCTATGTGGTTCCCTTCTGCCTGGAGCTGATGAAGCTGATGGAGGAGTATAATATTCCGATCAAAATAAGGGCCTGTGATACTATGGGGTATGGGGTAAATTATCCCGGAGCCGTTATTCCCAGAAGTGTTCCCGGAATTATCTACGCCTTACATAAGCACGCAGGTGTGCCGCATCATCTGATTGAGTGGCATGGACATAATGATTTTTACAAGGCTGTAGTCAATTCTACCACTGCCTGGCTCTATGGCTGTTCAGGGGTAAATACCTCACTGTTTGGAATCGGTGAACGTACAGGAAACACTCCTTTGGAGGCTATGGTATTTGAATATGCCCAGTTAAAGGGTGATTTGAACGGAATGGACACTACGGTAATTACTGAACTGGCTGAATACTATGAGAAGGAAATCGGCTATAAAATCCCTTCCCGAACGCCCTTTGTGGGGAAAAACTTTAATGTGACCAGAGCAGGAATCCATGCCGATGGATTATTGAAAAACGAGGAAATTTATAATATTTTTGATACGGAAAAATATCTCAACAGGCCTGTATTATGCGCCGTAAGCAACACCTCCGGTTTAGCCGGGATTGCCCATTGGATCAATACCTATTTCAAGCTGAAAGAGGAGCGAGCTGTGGATAAGAATTCTCAGTTGGTTAAGCTGGTGAAGGAGTGGGTAGATCAGGAGTATGCCGACGGCCGTGTAACGGTTTTGACGGATGAAGAGCTGCTTACCTGTATTCAGGTGAACTGCAGTAAATTGAATATTACCCTGGAGTAGGGGAGAAAGGAAGCAAATGGGGAACTACGATGTGAAACAGGAGGTGACGGATAAATTTTCGTTACGGGGAAGAGTTTTCCACAAAATCAGAGACGATATTTTAAGCGGAAAATATAAGGATAATGAAGAACTGAAGGAGGTAGCAATCGGAGAGGAGCTGGGAGTAAGCAGAACTCCGGTGCGGGAAGCCTTCCGGCAGTTGGAGCTGGAAGGGCTCATTCATATTATTCCCAATAAAGGTGCTTATGTTACCGGTATTACCATAAAAGATGTTAAGGATATTTACATGATTCGCTCTTTGCTGGAGGGACTTTGTGCAAAATGGGCTACCCGTCATATCACCCCGGAGCAGTTGGAGGAGCTGGAAGAAAATGTTTATCTGGCAGAATTTCATGCTTCTAAGGGACATACCGAGCAAATTGCAGAGCTGGACAATCGTTTTCATGAAATCTTATATGAAGCGGCAGACAGTAAAATGCTGGAGAGGCAGCTTAGGGATTTCCATGGGTATGTGCTGAGAGTACGAAAGAAAACCCTGTCAAAATACAAAAGAAGTACCCAGTCCAACAAGGAGCATAAGCTGATTCTGGAGGCCATTAAAGATAAAGACGAGGACAGAGCTGAGAAAATGGCCAATGAACATATCCTTAATGCTTACGAGAATATGGTGAAAAATGGACTTTATGAGGCCTATGGAACCAAAGAGGAGGGGCAGTAAAAATAAGGTTGCCAAAAGGAGATTTTCCCAGTAAAGTAGAAGGAAAGGGTACCGTATGGCGAAGTAACCACATGAGCAAAAGTTTACTATAAAAAAGGAGGTCTATATGGACAAGATTAAAATGATTACTCCTCTGGTTGAGATGGATGGGGATGAGATGACCAGGATTCTCTGGACAATGATCAAGGAAGAGCTGTTACTTCCCTTTATTGAGCTGAAGACGGAGTATTATGATTTAGGATTGGAATGTCGTAATGAGACTGATGATCAGGTTACTGTGGATTCGGCAAAAGCAACATTAAAGTATGGAGTAGCGGTAAAGTGTGCCACGATTACACCTAATGCAGCTCGAATGACGGAATACAAGCTGAAAGAAATGTGGAAAAGCCCCAATGGAACCATCAGAGCGATCTTGGATGGAACGGTCTTTCGTACCCCCATCGTTGTAAAGGGAATTGAGCCTTGCGTAAGGAATTGGGAGAAGCCTATTACTCTGGCAAGACACGCCTATGGTGACGTTTATAAAAATGCAGAAATCAAGGTTCCGGGAGAGGGAAGGGCCGAGCTGGTATTTACGGCGGCTGATGGTACGGTGACTAAGGAGCTGATTCACGAGTTTAAGGGGGCAGGAATTATTCAGGGTATGCACAATACGGAGGAGTCCATTGAGAGCTTTGCAAGAGCCTGCTTTAACTATGCCATCGATACCAGACAGGATCTGTGGTTTGCTACCAAGGACACCATATCCAAGAAGTATGACCACACCTTTAAGGATATTTTTGCCAAAATCTATGAAGAAGAATATAAGGATAAATTTGAAGCCCTTGGACTGGAATATTTTTATACCCTGATCGATGATGCTGTTGCCCGTGTGATGAAGGCAAAGGGAGGATTTATCTGGGCCTGCAAGAATTATGACGGTGACGTAATGAGCGATATGGTATCCTCTGCCTTTGGTTCCCTTGCCATGATGACCTCCGTACTGGTATCCCCCACAGGCGTATATGAGTATGAGGCTGCCCATGGAACCGTTCAGCGCCATTATTATCAGCACTTAGAAGGAAAGGAAACCTCTACCAACTCTGTGGCCACCATTTTCGCCTGGACAGGTGCCTTAAGAAAGAGGGGAGAGCTGGATGGAATTAATGAGCTGATGGTCTTTGCCGATAAGCTGGAGAAGGCTACCTTATCTACCATTGAGCAGGGAAAGATGACTAAGGATTTGGCCCTGATCACCTCTCTTAAGAATGTACAGGTATTAAACAGTCAGGAATTTATTAAGGCTGTTCGCCGGGAATTAGAAAAAACGCTGTAAAAAGAAGAGAAACTCATACTAAAGGAGGAGCAGTCCTATGTGGACAGCTCCTCCCATTTTTCCATCAGGGATAAAAGTTTATCATCCAGCTCTTCTTTTTTTGCATGAAGCTCTCCCAGCTTGCAGGAATTCCTGCAATTTTCAGGTTTTAGCATCTCTTCCTCCAAAATAGAAAGCTGATTTTCGATCTGAGAGATTTCCTCTTCCGTTTTTTTAATGGCATTTTCCTTTTTTCTTCTGGCAGCCTGCTCCTCTTTTCTTAATTTATACTCCTCCTTTTGGGTAGAAGGAGAATCGGATTTTGACGAAGCGGAGGAAAATACCCGAAGATCGGAGGAAACAGGGGTTTCAGGACGTTTTTCCAGATAATAGTCATAATTTCCCAGGTAACCTATCAGCCTGCAGCCGGATAAATCCAGGATGCGGTGGGCTGTTTTATTGATAAAATATCGATCATGGGAAACATAGAGCAGGGTTCCCTCATAATGGTTAATTGCCGTTTCCAGAATTTCCCGTGACAGAATGTCCAAGTGGTTGGTAGGCTCATCAAGAATCAGAAAGTTGCTTTCTGACAGCATCAGCTTAGCCAGAGAGACCCGCCCCCGCTCACCTCCGCTTAAGGCTCCGACCTGCTTGAATACGTCTTCTCCGGTAAAAAGAAAGGCAGCCAGTGTATTTCGGATCTGGGTGTTGGTAAGATAGGGGTAATCATCAGAGATTTCCTCCATCAGGGTCTTTTCCCTGTGCAGAACCTGGTGTTCCTGATCGTAGTAGCCGATTTCCACATTGGTTCCCAGGGTAACAGTGCCTTCATCTGCGGGAATAAGTCCATTGATGATTTTCAGCAGGGTTGTTTTTCCCGTTCCATTATCTCCGATGATGGCAATATGTTCCCCTCTTTTTATGGAAAAATCCAGATGGGAAAAAAGAATCTGGGAGGGATAGGCCTTGGAAAGCCCCTTGACCTCTAACACATCCTTTCCGCTGGTCAGATAGGGGGTAAGGTTTAGCTTCATTCTGGCCTGATTGTCTTCAGGTCTGTCCAGAAGCTCCATTTTACTCAGGGCTTTTTCACGGCTTTCTGCCCGCTTGACAGATTTTTCCCGATTGAAGGATTTCAGCTTGTCAATAACCTCCTCCTGATGCCTGATTTCCTGCTGCTGTTTCATGTAGGCGTTCCATTGAGCGGTCCTTAGAATCTCCTTCTTCTTGGAATAAGCAGAGTAGTTACCCTGAAAAACGGTAGCTCGCCCCTGATCCAGCTCAATGACCTTTCCTGCGATTCTATCCAGGAAATAACGGTCGTGGGAAACCAGAAGTACAGCGCCCTTATAGGTAAGAAGATAGGTTTCCAGCCAGGAAATAGAGGACATATCCAGGTGGTTGGTGGGTTCGTCAAGAATAATCAAATCGGGCCTGGTCAGCAGAAGGCTTCCTAAAGCCACACGGGTCTTCTGACCACCGGAAAGGGTGTTCAGAGAACGTGAAAATTCATCCTCCGAAAATCCCAGCCCTTTTAAAATTCCTACGATCTCGCTGCGATAAAGGTAGCCCCCATCAGCTTCAAACCGATGGTTGGCGTCTGTATACTGCTTCATGAGTTCCTCAAGCTCGGCGCCTTCACGATCCTTCATGGCTTCTTCCATTTCCCGCAGCTTTTTTTCCAAAAGCACCAGAGGCTCCTTTACTTTAAGAAGACTGTCGTAAATGGAAACCTCCCCGGAAACCTCTGTATTCTGTGCCAGATAGCCGAAACTTTTGCCCTTGGCGAAGGTGACCAGACCTTCATCGGGAGCAAGCTGACCTACAATAATACGAAGCAGAGTGGTTTTTCCCACACCATTAATGCCTATCAGGGCAGCCTTATCATCGTCCTCAAGATGAAAAGAAATTTGATCCAAGATTACTTTCTCTGAATAGCTTTTTCCAATATTGGAGACAGATAAAACCATGTCACTTCCTCCATTTTAGATGCAGCATCACTTTAATTGCTTCAACCATTTTAAGCGGTTTGTACGGTAATGTCAATTATTTGACATACAATTAACAGTTGGTTATAATGCTTTTATACTATTCAGGATAATCCGGAGGCAAAAGCAAAAAGTGGAAAAAAAAGAAATATCACAGGCTGTTATAGGCAGATTACCCCGATATTTTCGTTATTTAGGGGAATTAAGAGATGAGGGAGTGGAGCGTATTTCCTCTCAGGAGCTAAGTGAGCGAATGAAGGTAACCGCATCACAGATCAGGCAGGATTTAAACAATTTTGGGGGATTCGGCCAACAGGGTTATGGCTACAATGTAGAATATCTTTATGTAGAGATCGGCAAGATTTTAGGTTTGGACAAGCAGCATAATCTAATTTTAATCGGAGTAGGTAATTTGGGGCAGGCACTTGTGAATTATGTGAATTTTGAACGCAGAGGGTTTATTTTCCGTGGAATTTTCGACAAGGATCCGCAGCTTTACGGAACCAGAGTCAGGGGTTTTATTGTCAGACCCATGGAAGAACTGTGTGATTTCATTCAGGAAAATAACATTGATATCGCAGTGATCACCATTCCGAAGGAAGGAGCCGTTCAGGTAGCAGAACAGCTTACTAACTGCGGGATCAAGGCCATCTGGAATTTCGCTCATGTGGATTTAAACGTTCCTCCCCATGTCCGTGTGGAAAATGTACATCTTTCCGATAGTTTAATGAAGCTGTCCTACAACATCGAACGATATGAGAAGGAACAAGAGCTGGAGAATTAAGGAGGAGGACAGCTATGGCAGACAGAGACGATACATATGAA
Source organism: Lachnospiraceae bacterium (assembly GCA_004558185.1). GTDB lineage: Bacteria > Bacillota > Clostridia > Lachnospirales > Lachnospiraceae > SFDP01. The sequence continues at coordinate 34,858 of SFDP01000006.1, forward strand.
AAGGCCCTGAAGGGCAAAAAAATTCCGATTCTCATACTGGATAACAAATGGCACCGCCTATTTGATTTTATGGAGCCGGATAAGACAACAAAGAAACTGGAAGCTCAGTTAAATGAGCTGCTCAAGAAGCAGGGAAGACTGAATTCCCAGCTTAAGGATATTAAGCGTCTCAAAAAGAAGCTGATGGATGGAATCGTGGAGCTGATGAATAAGGAGGATTCCTTTTCCGAGCGTAAGCGAGAAGAGAGCAGACGCCTGATTGAAGAATGCAACCAGAAGCTGGAGGCCTGTGAGGATGAGCTGTTGGGGCTTCCTACTCAGATTTATCAGTTAAATCATGATTTGATGCTGCATACCATGGATATGTGTTATCAGGTATTAAAAACCAACGAAAAGGATATTATAGAGATTGCTGCATGGATTGCCCAGGTAAGAGTCGATCTGAAGAAGAATATTGTCAGAAAGCAGGAGAAGGAAGTAGCCAACCAGGAAATGTATTCTTTTATGCACGATATTTTTGGCCCCCATGTGATTGAAATATTTGATATGCAGTATAACCCTATGGATATTCAGACGAAGAAAAAAGAGGAAAAATAATGACCGAATCCGCTTTATCCACATATGCTATGGTAATTGATGGATTTGCTCAAATAAAGGCTAAGGAGAGCGTATAAAATAATGAAGCATTATGACAGAATCTATGCATCCATAGATTTAGATGCTGTTTCTCATAATATGGATTTACTCCACAGTCATCTTCATGGAGAAACGAAAATCATGGCTGTGGTAAAAACTGACGGCTATGGCCATGGAGCAGTTCCTGTTGCCAGAGAACTGGAGAGCAGGGATTACCTCTATGGCTTTGCTACTGCCACGGCAGAAGAAGCATTATGCCTGAGAAAGGCAGGGATAAAGAAGCCTCTTTTGGTACTGGGCTATGTATTCCCTTATTCTTTTGCCCAGCTTATCCAGGAGGAAATTCGTTTTACCCTGTTTCGTGAGGATACCATTGAACAACTGGAGCAGGAGGCGAGTAAGCAGCAAAAGAAAGCGCTTGTCCATCTTAAAGTAGATACAGGAATGGCCCGTATTGGCATCCAGCCGGATGAACAGGGCTTTGCCTTTCTGGAACAGGTTTTCAACAGTCCGCATATTCAGGCTGAGGGGATATTTACTCATTTTGCCAAGGCAGATGAACCGGACAAGGGGGATGCCTACGAACAGTTTAACCGTTTTAATCAATTCGTAAGGGAAGTCCAAAAGCGGTTTCAGGTCAGTATACCTCTTTGGCATTGTGCCAATAGTGCAGCTATTCTGGAGATGCCGGACACTCAGCTTGATCTGGTGCGGGCCGGCATTGCCCTGTATGGGATGTGGCCCTGGGAAGGAAATCATCATCTGGATTTATCATTAAAGCCGGTTTTTTCCCTTCACAGTCATATTGTGTTTTTAAAGACTCTTGAGGCCGGCAGACCCGTCAGCTACGGAGGAACCTATGTGACGGAGAGGGAGACCAGAATAGCCACCATACCGGTAGGCTACGGAGACGGTTATCCCCGCACGCTTTCCGGTAAGGGTTATGTGCTGATTCAGGGAAAGAGGGCGCCTATTCTTGGCCGAATCTGCATGGATCAGTTCATGGTCGATGTTACCCACATTTCCGGGGTGAAGGAAGGTGATCCGGTGGTACTGATCGGTATAGATGGACAGGAGCAGATTACCATGGAGGAGATTGGTACAATGGCCGGGCGCTTTAATTATGAGCTGGCCTGTATCATGGGAAAGCGGGTTCCCCGAATTTATATCCGGCAGGGAAAAGAGTACCTGGCCAAGGATTATTTTGATGACTACAACTTTGAGAAGATTTAATGGTATACCTTCAGATAATGTGGCAATACTTTGAATGTAAAACAAGCTATATTAGATGAAGGAAGTGAAAAAGTGAAACGTGGCGATGTTTATTATGCAGATTTAAGGCCGGTCATCGGCTCTGAGCAGGGAGGGGTCCGTCCCGTATTGATTATTCAAAATGATATGGGCAATAAATATTCTCCAACGGTGATTTGTGCGGCCATTACCTCTAAATTGACGAAAAACCAGCTGCCTACCCATATTCAACTGGCCTGTGAGGAGTATGAAATGGTAAAAGACTCGGTGATTTTGCTGGAGCAGCTAAGAACCATAGATAAAAGGAGACTAAAGGATAAGGTCTGTCATCTGGATGAACGGATCATGAGCAGAGTGAATGAGGCCTTGAAGATTAGTCTTCAATTACATTGACGTTTATCCCGGAGAATGCTATATTCTATGAATAGGAATCATTGGATAAACCGATAAAGAACAAAAGCGTAAGGAGTGAAGAGAATGGATGATGATGGTCCTACGGCCAATGCGATCATGGTCGTAATCCTTGTTTTGTTGGTGGAGCTATGTCTTTACATAATTGCAAAATTGGTAAAACAGTATCTGGCAAAGAATAAAGACGGCTCGGATACAGAAGAGGAAATCATTTCCATGGTTCATGAGGGTCATGAGCAGGGACTGATTCAGGCCAGTGAGGCCAAAATGATTACCAATATCTTTGAATTTGGTGATAAGCAGGCTCAGGACATTATGACCCACAGGAGCAATATCGTGGCCATAACCGGAGAGTCTACGCTGGATGAAGCAATTCGCTTCATGCTTCAGCAGCGTCATTCCCGTTATCCGGTATATGAGGAAAATATCGATCATATTCTGGGCATTCTTCATCTTAAGGATGCCCTGCGTATGCAATATAAGGGGCAGAATCGGAATGAGCCGGTGGGAAGGATACCGGGGCTTTTGCGTGAGGCCAAATTTATTCCGGAAACCAGGAAGGTGGATGCTCTTTTTCGTACTATGCAGTCCACAAAGCTGCAGATGGTCGTTGTAGTGGATGAATACGGACAGACCTCAGGGCTGATTGCCATGGAAGATATCCTGGAGGAGATCGTAGGCAGCATTATGGACGAATATGATGAAGAGGAGGAGCATATTGCCCAAACCAGCAAGGATCAGTATGTCATTGAAGGCCTTACCCCCTTAAAGGAGCTGGAGGAGCGCTTTGGCATCCTTTTTCATGAAGAAGAGTTTGAAACGCTGAATGGGTTCCTTATTGCCAAAATGGATAAGATTCCCGGCCCTCAGGATGAATTCAATATTGATGTAGACGGATATAATTTTAAGGTACTCTCTACGGCCAATAATCGGATACAGAGTGTACTGGTTACAAAAAGCGATAAAGATAAAGAAGTACAGGAAGAAAGCCGGGAGAACACTGCCGGAAACGATTAGGCTATTGCAGAGAGAGCCTACAGCACAGACAGCATTAAAATAATAATGACCAGTGGAGGATAAGATGTCAGGACATTCAAAGTTTGCAAATATTAAACATAAGAAAGAGAAGAATGATGCAGCAAAGGGGAAAATATTTACCATTATCGGCAGAGAGATTGCGGTAGCTGTTAAGGAGGGAGGCCCCGATCCCGCCAATAACTACAAGCTGGCCCAGGTAATTGCCAAGGCAAAATCCAACAATATGCCTAATGATACGATTGAAAGAGGAATCAAAAAGGCTGCCGGTGATTTGGGAAATGTAAATTATGAGTACATTACATATGAAGGCTATGGACCAAGCGGCATAGCCATTATCGTCAATGCACTGACAGACAATAAGAACCGAACAGCAGCCAATGTACGGAGCGCCTTTACCAAGGGACAGGGAAGTATTGGAACACCGGGCTGTGTATCCTTTATGTTTGATGAAAAGGGTCAGATCATCGTGGACAAGGAGGAATGTACACTTGATGCGGATGACTTAATGATGACAGCCCTGGATGCAGGGGCAGAGGATTTTCAGGAAGAAGAGGACAGCTATGAGATACTGACCACACCGGAGGCCTTTGAGGAGGTAAGGAAGGCTCTGGAAGCTGCGGGGATTTCCATGGTTAGCGCTGAGGTGACTATGCTGCCCCAGACCTATGTGGAATTGACTGATGAAACAGCTCTGAAGAACCTTCAGAAAACGTTGGATTTACTGGAGGCAGATGATGATGTCCAGGCAGTTTATCACAACTGGGATGAATAGGAAGAAAGGCTCTTTTGAAGACAAATGGATTGGAAAGAAGTAGAGTGTCCTGTATGCCATGAAAAAATGCAGGCGCCTGGCAAGCGTGAGAACATTATCTGTATGTTTTGCGGAACAACGATTTTTCTCAATAGAGATAAGGATAAGAATCCCTTTCAGCCGGAATTATTTCCCCAGCAGGTAAGGCAGATGCTTTCCGGATTCGAGGGCTGGCTGGAGCAGTTTTCCTATGAAGCCTATCCTCTTGCCTTTGATACCTTCTGTAAGGAAAATGAGGAATTTTTACAGCAGGTGGATCGGGGGATACTACAGCAGCAGGCTTCCTTTTTGCTGACGAGCTTTCTGCAGGAGGCTCAGGCATTTATAGAAGCGGGTTCTACGAAGAATAATCGAAAGCAGCTTCTGTATCGGCTCAACATCTATATAGCGGTTTATCCTATTCCGGCGATCCTTCATACCAGTAAGGAGGAGGCGCGTTCCTTCTGTACTTCGTTAGGTGAAGGCTGGGGAGAGACTTTTTCGGTAAGTGCCGTTAAGGCGGCAGATTATGAGTCTATTTTTAATGGCTTCAAGCGTAAGCTATGCTATATCACCACGGCAGTCTGTAAAGCATTGAATAAGCCGGAGGACTGTTCGGAGATGATTCGGCTGAAGGAATATCGCGACGGCTATTTTAGCCGACAGCCGGAAGGAGAGGCAATGATAGAGGAATATTACAATATTTCGCCTACCATCCTCAAACGAATTGAGAAAACTTCTCAGGGGAAGGAGAAGTATCTGTGGATATGGAACAGATTTCTGCTGCCATGCCTGAGCGCATTGGAGCAGGGCAGGGAAGCAGAGTGTGGATTAATTTATCAGGAAATGGTCAATCAGCTAAGGAAGGAATATCTTGAAGAATGGGAGGGTTGACCCAAAAGGCAGAACAATGAAGGAAATCAAGACGGAGGGGGAATTGAATAGAGGAAAAGGGCTGGTAGAAGCGGGGCTTTTTTTGCTCATTCTGAATGTATTGGTGGCTGCCCGGCTATGGGAGGGAGTTTCCCATCAGTGGATGATTGCAGGAGACGGACTATTACTTGAACAGGCCTGGATTCGCCAGGGGCAGGAGCTGACCTTTATCCCCTTTGACTGGGAAAACAGCTACGTCTTTTTTCTCCGCTTTTTGTTCAGCTTTTTTGGCAACCGCCACAGTGTCGTCATATTGGCCAATATGGCACTCCAGCTTTTGGGTTTTTTCCTGTTTTACCGGGGATTCAGGAGGCTTACCAATGAACTGATCTCGCTGTTGCTTGCGGCAGTCTTAGCCTTTGTCAGTATATATGATTTTTCGATTGTCAGGGATAGCGCTTATCATCTGATGTGGTTCTGTGCCGGAGTCATGGTATGGCTGGTTTCCTTTTTCAGGCCAATCTATCTTCAGGCTGTTGCCAAAAAAGCGGCAAAGCCGGCAGAAGCTGAGCAGCAGGTGACAAAGGCAAAGGAGAGGAGAATAGAAGAAAAGCAGCAGGATAAGGCAGAGGAGAGGAGAATAGAAGAAAAGCAACAGGATAAGGCAGGGGAGGTACAAAAAAAGACCGCTGATCCGATAGAGAAAAAAGAGGAGAAGGAGGAGAAAGAGGCCCGCCCCAAACCGATTCCGAATCCGCTGCCGCTGCCCAAAAAGCGTATCCGAAAAGAAATGGATTATGCTTTTGAGCCCCCAAAGGAATTGATGCACTATGACTTAAATAATTACAACGTCAACGATGATTACGATTTGAAGGATGTGTGATTCCTGAAAAAGAGCTGAATAAGCTCTTTTTTTTGTGCAATCCTAATGAGGTATAGATATTGGCCGCAAAGCGGAAGAAGGAGAAGAAGGATGGGAAAAGGAAAGAATAAGACGAATCAGAAGCAGGAGAAGTATCAGCAGGAGAAGAACCGGGATGAAAAAAAAGATGTGGAGCAGGTGATTGAAAAAGAAAAATGGAAGCAGGAGCAGATCAGAGAGGAAGGCAGTACGGTCTTAAATGAGAATGAAGAAAAGCATAATATCCAGCTTATTACTATTATCGGTGAAGTGGAGGGGCATGATGTACTGGGAAATAATACCAAGGCTACCAAATATGAGCATATTCTGCCGGCTCTTGCCTCTATCGAGGATTCCAGTGAAATAGAGGGAGTTTTGATTCTTTTAAATACGATGGGTGGAGATGTGGAGGCAGGACTTGCCATAGCAGAGATGATCTCATCTCTGAGTAAGCCTACCGTATCCCTAGTATTGGGAGGAAGCCATTCCATAGGGGTACCTATTGCGGTGAGCAGTGATTACTCCTATATTGTACCTACGGGAACCATGGTCATTCATCCGGTTCGGCTGAGCGGGCTGGTTATTGGAGCACAGCCTACCTTTGACTATTTCAGACAGATGCAGAACCGAATCATTCATTTTGTCAGCTCCCACTGTAAGATCAGCCCGGATCGAATGGAAGAGCTGATGATGGAAACGGGAATGCTGACCAAGGATGTAGGAACCATCCTGGTTGGAAGAGAGGCTGTAGAGGAAGGGATCATTAATGAAGTCGGGGGAATCGCACAGGCTGTTTCAAAATTGCATGAAATGATTGGAAAAAGATAAAAGAGTATGCTATACTAACCTAGATATTTTGTTCACAAAAATGTAAGGCAGGAAGGTTTAGTGTACTATGGCTTCAAGTTCAGGCACAAGAAAAAAGAGTACGTCACACAATAAAGCAGGAACGAGCAGGCAGAGAAAGTCAGTCTCTTCAAGCAGGCAGCCGGTCAGGCGAACCAGAACTCAGGAAGAGGACAAGATAGGGAAAGAATTGCTTCTGCTGGTTTTGTTTACTGCTGTAGTGTTGCTGTTTCTCTGTAATTTCGGCGTAATAGGACCTGTGGGAGATGGGCTTAGCGGGATTCTCTTCGGCCTTTTTGGATTTATAGCCTATGTGGCTCCTTTTCTCATTTTTCTGCTGGCAGCCTTTGGAATATCCAATAAGGGAAATCCCCTGGCCATGTGGAAGCTGGCAGCAACCATAGTTCTGCTCTTGTGCATAATGTGTCTTCTGCATCTGTTTCAGCAGGATATGGGAGCACTTGAGGGCTATTCTCCTATGGAGTTTTACCGACTGGGTAAGGAAGACAGAAGGGGCGGAGGAATTATTGGCGGTTCTCTGGCTTATTTACTTTACAGTCTTTTAGATACTCTGGGAGCCGTTCTGATTGTTATGGTTCTCCTATTGGCCAGCCTCGTTGTTTTAACGGGGAAATCTCTGGTCAGCGGAATGCAAAAAAGCGGTCAGCAGATGCTTAGCTCAGCCAGAGAGGATATGCAGCAGTATAGGGAGAATGCCCGGCGTAAAAGGCAGGAGCAGGAAGAAAGACGTCTGGTGAGGCAGGAGAAAGAGAGGGCTTATCAAGAGCAGGAGGCCATCCGGCAAGAGAGGGAAGATGCCCAGAGGATTCTCCGTATGGACAGAAAAGTGTCCGGTGTAATGCTGGATACCAAATTAAAGAAGGAGATTCCCGTAACCCATGAATTCCGCCATGACGATATTCATGAAATTACTTTGCAGGACCTGGAGGCACAGGTTTACGTTGAAGAGGATACAAAGCAGGCCGAGCAGAGTAAAGGGCAAAAGGACAGCTTTAATCTGGAACAGGTCAGAATTCATGGAGTGCATCCCATAGAGCTGGAGGAAACAGATGTTTATGGCGGCTCAGAGGAGCCTGAGCCGATAGAAGAGCCGACGGAAACAGAGGAGCCTGAAAAATTCATTCCCCAGACAGTCAAGCCAAAAGCAAAGGTGGAGGAGTCCAGGGACTTTGGGAGGCAGGAAATGGAAGGGATATCCCCTGACAAGCCTGCTGCTCCCAGACCCTATCAATTTCCTCCGCTGTCCTGTTTGGCTAGAATGAAGCCCAGTAAGAATCAGGGAAGCGCCCAGCAGCTAAAGGAAACGGCTGCCCGCTTGCAGCAGACACTGGCTACCTTTGGAGTAAGAGTAACCATTACCGATATCAGTCAGGGGCCTTCCGTAACCCGATATGAGCTGCAGCCGGAGCAGGGGGTAAAGGTAAGCAAGATTGTAGGTCTTGCGGATGACATTAAATTGAATTTAGCAGCAACCGATATTCGTATTGAGGCTCCCATTCCGGGCAAGGCCGCCGTAGGAATTGAGGTGCCCAACAAGGAGAATGCCGCAGTTGGCCTGCGGGAGCTGCTGGAAAGTAAGGAATACAGGGAATTTCCATCCAAGCTGGCCTTTGCAGTGGGGAAAGATATTGCTGGCAAGGTGGTAGTGACCGATATCGCAAAAATGCCGCATATGCTGATTGCCGGAGCTACCGGAAGCGGAAAATCGGTATGTATCAACACCTTAATTATGAGTCTTCTCTATAAGGCCAATCCAGAGGAAGTAAAGCTGATTATGATTGATCCCAAGGTGGTGGAGTTAAGTGTTTATAACGGAATTCCCCATCTGCTGATTCCTGTGGTGACAGATCCCAAAAAGGCGGCAGGGGCGCTCCATTGGGGAGTGGCTGAGATGACGGATCGCTATCAGAGGTTTGCCGACTTCAATGTCAGGGATTTAAAGGGCTACAATGCCCGGATAGAACAGCGTCTGGCCAAAGGTGAGTCAGATGTACCGCCCAAAATGCCGCAGATCGTAATTATTGTGGATGAGCTGGCGGATTTAATGATGGTGGCCCCCGGAGAGGTAGAGGAGTCGATCTGTCGTCTGGCTCAATTAGCCAGGGCTGCCGGAATCCATTTGATTATTGCCACCCAAAGACCCAGTGTAGATGTCATTACCGGCCTGATCAAAGCCAATATGCCCAGCCGGGTAGCCTTTGCCGTATCCAGCGGAGTGGATTCCAGAACCATTTTGGATATGAATGGGGCAGAGAAGCTCTTAGGTAAAGGTGATATGCTGTTTTATCCCCAGGGCTATCCCAAGCCTGCCCGTATGCAGGGGGCCTTCGTTTCCGACAGAGAAGTGGGAAATGTAGTGGACTTTTTGAAGAATCAGACTTTGGGAAATGTTTACAGTGAAGATATTGAGGATAAGATAAAGAGCATGGGCACAGCTTCTTCGGCGGGAGCCTCCGGGGGTGCGGACAGCCAAAGAGATGAGTATTTTGAGGAAGCGGGCCGGTTTATTATTGATAAGGATAAGGCTTCTATCGGAATGCTGCAGCGGGTTTTCAAAATCGGATTTAATCGTGCGGCCCGTATTATGGATCAGCTTGCCGATGCAGGTGTGGTAGGCGAAGAGGAAGGAACAAAGCCCAGAAAGGTCTTAATGTCCATGGAACAATTTGAAGCCTATATTGAAGAGGTATTATAGACCAAAGATAGGCAGATGCCTGAATACGCAACAGAAGAAAGAGAGGAAGGTTGAAAGAATTAGATTCTTTCAACCAGGGATTTGTGCTGATGCACAAGGTCTCTGTGATTAAAATGCTGCTAAAGCAGCAGAAAGAGAGGATAAATGAAAACAGACATTCAAATTGCGCAGGAAGCAGTGATGGAACCGATTTCAGAGGTGGCTAAATCCCTTGACATGAGTATGGATGAATTGGAGCTTTATGGCAGCTATAAGGCCAAGATCACGGATCAGTACATAGACAAGGTGAAGAATAATCCTGACGGAAAGCTGATTCTGGTTACGGCAATTAATCCCACTCCCGCTGGAGAGGGAAAGACCACTACCACCGTCGGACTTGGCCAGGCCTTCGGAAAGCTGAACAAAAAAGCGGTGATCGCATTAAGGGAGCCCTCTTTAGGCCCCTGCTTTGGGGTAAAAGGAGGAGCCGCAGGTGGAGGCTATGCACAGGTGGTTCCCATGGAAGATCTGAATTTGCATTTTACAGGAGATTTTCATGCCATTACCTCTGCCAATAATCTGTTGGCTGCTCTTCTGGACAACCACATTCAGCAGGGGAACGAGCTGGGGATTGATACAAGAAGTGTAGTCTGGAAACGATGCCTGGATATGAACGACCGGGTTTTACGCAATGTGGTTGTAGGACTGGGAAATAAAATGGATGGGACCGTAAGAGAAGATCATTTTGTCATAACGGTGGCTTCTGAAATTATGGCTGTACTCTGCCTGGCTGACGATATGGAGGATCTGAAAGCCCGCCTGTCCCGCATGGTGGTGGCCTACAGCTTTGAGGGAAAACCGGTTACTGCAGGTGAATTGGGGGCAGTAGGTGCCATGGCTGTATTATTAAAGGATGCGTTAAAGCCAAACCTGATCCAAACCCTTGAGCACACTCCGGCTTTGGTTCATGGCGGTCCCTTTGCCAATATTGCCCATGGCTGTAACTCCGTAAGAGCTACAAAAACAGCCCTGAAAATCGCAGATTATGTCATCACGGAGGCAGGCTTTGGCGCTGATCTGGGTGCGGAGAAATTCTTTGATATTAAGTGCCGGATGGCAGGTCTAAAGCCTGATGCAGTGGTTCTTGTAGCCACCGTTCGAGCATTGAAATATAATGGCGGAGTAGCAAAATCAGACTTGAATCACGAGAATCTGGAGGCTTTAGCAAAGGGAATCGTCAATTTGGAAAAGCATATGGAGAATCTTCAGAAATATGGTGTTCCTGTGGTGGTGACCCTGAATGCCTTTGTCAGTGATACTCAGTCAGAAACCGATTTTGTGCGGAAGTTCTGCGAAGACAGAGGCTGTGAGTTTGCCCTTTCCAGAGTATGGGAAAAGGGAGGTGAAGGCGGAATCGAGCTGGCAGAAAAGGTACTGAAAACGCTGGAGGAAAAGCCTTCTGATTTCAATGTGCTGTATGAGGACAGCCTTCCCCTTAAGGAGAAAATTAGCACCATTGCCAGGGAAATTTATGGTGCCAGGGGAATCGAGCTGGCACCGGCAGCGGCCAAGCAGTTAGCAAAGCTGGAGGAATTGGGCTTTGGTCACCTGCCTGTGTGCATGGCAAAGACCCAGTATTCTCTTTCCGATAATCCCGACTTATTGGGTCGTCCTCAGGATTTTACTGTTCTGGTACGGGAAGTATACGTCAGTGCCGGTGCAGGATTTGTAGTGGTACTGACCGGTGCGGTAATGACCATGCCCGGTTTACCAAAAAAGCCCGCCGCACTCAGTATTGATGTGGATAACAGTGGAGTGATTACAGGGCTCTTTTAGAAAATGAACATGGATCTGCCATGAAGAATTTTCCAAAAGATTTAAAGGTATAGGGAATTGAGTATGAAATGTCAAAAATGTGGGGCTGCTTTGGTGACAGGGCATTTATATTGTGATGTCTGTGGAGCAGAATACCAGATTGTACCGGATTTTGAGCCGGAACTGGAAATCAGCATGGCTCAGACTCTTCGTGGTGTAGGAAAATCCCTTCAACAGGAAATAAAGGATATACCTGCACAGAACAGGAAGAAAACCGCCGGAGCCGTTCCCAAGTGGGGGCTTGTCTTTCTGCTGGTATTCATTCTGGCTGCGGCTATAGGAATATGGTCGTATGTTCACTCTGTCCGATATATGGAAAAGAGGGCTCTTAAGGCCAGGACCCAGGAGGAGTATTTGACAGCGGCAGACTGGTATGGAAAACTGAAGCTGAAGCAGCCCGCAGAGGAAAAGTGGTATCTGGAAGAAGCCTGGATGTATCTGCAACAGGGAAAAACAGAAGAGGCTATGGCTTTGGGAATGCAGGCTTTGGAAAGTGATATGGAGACAGAGGCTGTCTATCGGTTTCTGCTGGAGCTTTGCCTGCAGCAGGAGGAATATCAGCAGGTGAATGACCTGTTAGGCCTGTGCCGGATGGAAAGTCTAAGGCAGGAATACGCTGATTACCTGGCTCCGCAGCCTCAGGCAAACTATTCCAGCGGATGCTATGATACCATATTGGAGCTGACCTTGAGCGGCCCTGACCAGGGGAACATTTATTATAGCTTAGACGGCTCGCCGCCGGATACTCATGGAATTCCTTATCGGGAACCTATCGTTATGGGAAATGGTGAGTATGACCTGCAGGCTTTGTACATAAACCCCTATGGGGTTGTCAGCACTGCGCTCCAATTAGCGATTGAAATTGAGGCCGCTGCACCTCTGGCACCAATGGTAGAGCCGGAAAGCGGAACCTATGAGCAGGCAGGGGAAATCCGTGTGTCAATAGAAGAGGAAACGGAGGTATTTTATACTACAGACGGTACAATGCCGAACCGGGACAGTATTCCCTATAAGGAGCCTGTTCCCATGCCCCTGGGGGAGAGCCATTTTACCTTTATTGCCTATCGGGGAGAGGAGTTATCGGGAGAAATTACCAGACGGGATTATCTGCTGAATATCAAAACCGGTATCACCCCTGAGGAAGCGGGAGATTTACTGGTACAGAAAATGATTCAAAAAGGGCATATACTGGATAAAAATGGAGCCCTTACCGGTTATTACGGCGTACATCGTTATTTTTACGCCTATCCGCTCCTATTGGGGGATAAGCATTATTATGTTTTCGCAGAACATTATCTGGAGAATGAGATAAATCAGAAAACGGGTCAGCTTTATGCCGTTGATGTGATAGAAGGAAATTGCCGGCGGCTGCTCAAAGAGGAGGCCGGAGGATATAGCCTAGAAGAAATCTAAGATTAGACTTGCGTTTTTGGGTTTGATGAATTAGGATAAAAATTAGACTGTAATCAGGATGAGAATGCCAAGATGCAGAATGGAGGATATCATGTACAAAATCATAAGAGCCGAAGAGTTGACAACGAATATCTACCTTATGGATGTGGAAGCGCCCAGGGTCGCCAAAAGATGTGAGCCGGGACAGTTCATTATCGTAAGATTAGATGAAGAGGGCGAGAGAATTCCATTGACCATTTGTGACTATGATCGCAGTAAGGGAACCATTACCATCGTCTTTCAGGTAGTGGGTGCCGAAACCTTTAGAATGGCCGGATTGAAGGTCGGAGACAGCTTCCATGATTTCGTGGGGCCTCTTGGCTGTGCTTCTGAGCTGATTCATGAGGATGAGGCTGCGTTAAAATCAAAAAGAATTCTTTTTGTGGCCGGAGGGGTAGGTACTGCGCCCGTATATCCCCAGGTAAAGTGGCTCCATGAACGGGGAATAGCGGCCGATGTAATTGTAGGCGCTAAAAATAAAGACCTGCTGATCTTAGAAAAGGAGATGGAGGCAGTAGCCGGAAATCTCTATGTAACTACTGATGATGGTTCCTACGGAAGAAAGGGAATGGTGACCAATACCATTCAGGAGCTGGTAGACGGTGGAAAGCAGTATGACCTGTGCATTGCCATTGGTCCCATGATTATGATGAAATTTGTCAGTCTTTTGACGAAAGACTTGAATATTCCTACTGTAGTCAGTTTAAATCCCATTATGGTAGACGGAACCGGAATGTGCGGTGCCTGCCGTGTAACCGTTGGGGAAGAAATTAAATTTGCCTGTGTAGACGGACCGGAGTTTGACGGACATCTGGTAAACTTTGATGAAGCAATGAAACGCCAGCAGATCTATAAGACCGCAGAGGGCAGAGCTTTCTTACAGGAAAAGGAAGGAAATACCCATCATGGCGGCTGTGGTAACTGCAGCTAAACGGGAACTAGGGAGGAAAGTAATGGACGTATTAACAAAGATTCCTGTAAAAGAGCAGGATGCAAAGAAAAGAGCAACCAATTTTGATGAAGTATGTTTAGGCTATACCCTGGAAGAAGCCATGGCTGAGGCTTCCCGGTGTATTAACTGTAAAAATGCCCATTGTATAGAGGGCTGTCCGGTATCCATCAATATTCCTGCTTTTCTGGCAAAGCTGAAAGACGGGGAGGTTGAAGCCGCTTACCAGATCATCAGTGAGTCCTCTGCCTTGCCGGCTGTCTGTGGTCGTGTCTGCCCTCAGGAAACTCAGTGCGAAGGAGTTTGTATTCGAGGAATCAAGGGCGATCCGGTTTCTATCGGAAAGCTGGAGCGATTTGTGGCCGACTGGGCTTGCGAAAAAGGAATCAAGCCGGAAGGGGCGAAAGAGAAGAAAGGAAAAAAGGTGGCTGTTATCGGCTCCGGGCCTGCCGGACTTACCTGTGCAGGAGATTTGGCCAGAATGGGCTATGAGGTCACCATTTTTGAGGCCCTTCATGAGGTGGGCGGTGTATTGGTGTACGGAATACCGGAATTTCGTCTTCCTAAAGAAGGGGTAGTAGCAAAGGAAATCGAAAACGTTAAGTCCCTGGGAGTTAAGATCGAAACCAACGTGGTGGTAGGAAAATCGGTAACCATCGATGAACTGATGACTGAGGAAGGCTTTGAGGCTGTTTTTATCGGCTCCGGTGCGGGGCTTCCCAAATTTATGGGTATTCCCGGAGAGAACGCCAATGGGGTATTTTCTGCCAATGAGTATCTGACCAGAGCGAATCTGATGAAGGCCTTTGACGAAAATTCCACTACACCGATTATGCGTGGGGGAAAAGTAGCCGTAATCGGCGGCGGCAATGTGGCCATGGATGCTGCCAGAACTGCACTCCGTATGGGAGCCGAGGTGCATATTGTTTACCGGAGAAGTGAGGAAGAGCTTCCTGCCCGGTTGGAAGAGATTCACCATGCCAAGGAAGAGGGGATCATTTTTGATTTATTGACGAATCCTACTGAGATCCTTGTGGATGAAAATGGCTGGGTCTGCGGTATGAGATGTGTGCGGATGGAGTTGGGTGAACCGGATGCTTCCGGCAGAAGACGTCCTATTGTAAAAGAGGGGTCTGAATTTGTCATGGAAGTCAATGCGGTGATCATGTCCCTGGGAACCAGTCCTAATCCATTGATCTCTTCCACCACCGAAGGGTTGGAAATTAACAAATGGCAGTGTATCGTAGCCGATGAAGAATTGGGAAGGACCAGCAAAGAAGGAGTTTTTGCCGGAGGAGATGCGGTAACCGGCGCTGCGACGGTTATTTTGGCCATGGGTGCAGGGAAGGCTGCAGCCAAAGGAATTGATGAATACCTGAGTAGTAAGTCATAAGAGGCCGGGATGAAAATTACCGTCATTGCAGTGGGAAAGGTGAAGGAAAAGTTTTACCGCGATGCCCTTGCCGAATATGAGAAGCGCCTTTTACGTTATTGTAAGCTGGAGATTCTGGAAGTGGCAGATGAAAAAACACCGGAGTATGCAAGCAAAAGGGAAGAGGAACAGATTCTGGAAAAGGAGGCCCAGCGGATAATCAAGTGTATTCGGCCGGGTATGCAGGTTTTTTCCCTTTCCATCGAAGGGGAGACCTTCAGTTCCCCTCAGTTTGCCGAATTTATCGAGAGGGAGGGCCTTCAGGGACATAGCTGGCTGTGCTTTATCATAGGAGGCTCTCTGGGTCTGCATCCTACAGTGGGAAAATATTGCCAAAAGGCGATCAGCTTTTCGGCTCTGACCTTTCCCCATCAGCTCATGAGGGTTATCCTGCTGGAGCAGATATATCGGAGTTATCGAATTATTCATCAAGAACCCTATCATAAATGATTTTCTCCTGCCATATATATAAGTATGAGAAAAAGAATGGCCGATCATAAAGCACAGGAAAAAATCGTAGACTGCTTAGAGCTCCCAAAAGATATTCTCTTGGGAGCTTCTATTATTACAGCTTTAGGCAACCGGGAGCTGGTGATTGAAAATTATAAGGGGATTCTGGACTATCAGGAGGAATGTATCCTCTTGCAGGGGAAGCATTATCGGATTCAGATAAAAGGTAAAAGACTGAGAATTGCTTATTATACCAAAGAGGAAATGAAAATTTGCGGGTGTATCACTGAAGTGGCCTACCAATAATAAGCTATAGAGGAGGAAGCGTGCCTTGCTATTCCGTTATTTGAAAGGGTATGTTTGTATTCTTGTTTCCGGTTCTCAGGTCAGTCGTTTTATCAATCTATGCGCTAATCACCACATAGAGATTTGGGATATTTCCATTGAGGAAACGGGATATTCCATGAAAATGGGGATTCAGGATTTTTTTCTCATTAAAGGAATGCTGAAAAAAACCGGAAGCAGCTTGAAAATCAGACAGAAACGGGGATTCACATTCTGGCTTAAAAAACAGGCAAAAAGGAAATTATTTTTAGCAGGTCCTTTTCTTTGCCTGTTTCTTTTATGGTTCTTTTCCCATTTTTTATGGTCCATAGATGTATTGGGAAACCGACAGATTACCAAGGATATGCTGGTGGACTTTCTAAATGAGCAGGGTGTACATTATGGAATGTCTCTTACCGAAATCCCTTTGGCAGAAATCAAACTGAAGCTGAGGGAAAGCTATGAGGAAATTAACTGGGTGTCGGTAAGCGTTAAGGGTACTGAGCTGGAAATCCGCATAAAGGAGAATGACGTATGGAGCGAGAAGCGTGAAGAGCTTCCCGGCCTGAGTCTGTTTTCTCCAGTTGACGGAACCATAACTGACGTCTTGGTCCGCCAGGGGGTGGCCCTGGTAAAAAGGGGCGATCAGGTGAAGACAGGAGATGTCCTGATTGAGGGAAAGGTACCTGTGCTTGATGAAAATGGTGAGGTGAAAAAGATCGAATATTGCCAGGCAGACGGAGATGTTTGGATTTTATCGGAAATCCCTATAAAGGAAGAGCTTCCCCTTCTTTATCAGAGGCGGGAATATTCTGGTCAGGAAAGGAAAAAATATTATCTGGAATATGGAGAAGAAAAATGGGGGATCGATATTCGAAAGCCCCCCTACCTGATTTATGATATTGTTGAGGAAAGAGAAAATCTGCATCTTTTTGGGGATATTACCCTTCCCCTTACCCTCTGTACCAGAACCTATCGGGAATTCACTCCTGTTGAGGCAAGATACTCCGAGCAGGAGGCAAAACAGATTTTGGAAGCAAGACTGAAAAAAATAATCACAACTTTAGAGGAAAAAGGGGTACAAATTATTGAAAAAAATGTTAAAATAGTACCGAATGGTGTATCCATGAGTCTTCAGGGAAGTGTAAAAGTGCTCATAGTGCATAACCAACAGCAGTTGGACAAAAAAGAGGAGTAGAGAATTGGAAAAGGAAGAATTTTTACCCATTCCGCTGGAACACAGCCGCAATATTTTTGGGCAATTCGATTGTCATGCCAGAAAACTGGAGCGTTTTCTCGGTATATCCATCGTCAATCGCGATGAGGGAATCAAGCTGATTGGCTCTCCGGCTGCGGTAGAACGGGGAAAGAAGATATTGAATGAGCTTTGGGAGCTTTCCCGGAGAGGAAATCAGATACAGGAACAGAATGTAGACTATGCCATTGCCATGGCTATGGAGGATAAGGAAGAGGTTCTGGTGAGCATTGACAGTGACCTGATCTGCCATACCGTTAACGGCAGGCCTATTAAGCCCAAAACCCTTGGTCAAAAGCAGTATGCAGATGCCATTCGGGATAAGATGATCGTTTTTGGCATGGGGCCTGCAGGCACCGGCAAAACCTACCTTGCCATGGCACTGGCCATTACGGCATTCAAAAACAATGAGGTAGAAAGGATCATCCTTACCCGACCGGCTATTGAAGCCGGAGAAAAGCTGGGATTCCTTCCGGGCGATCTGCAAAGTAAGGTAGACCCCTACCTTCGGCCTCTATACGATGCCCTCTACCAGATCATGGGAGCAGAGAGCTTTTTAAAGAATATGGAAAAAGGGCTTATCGAGGTTGCACCCCTGGCCTATATGCGAGGAAGAACCCTGGACAATGCCTTTATTATTCTGGATGAAGCACAGAATACCACACCGGCACAGATGAAGATGTTCCTTACCCGAATCGGCTTCGGCTCCAAGGTGGTGATAACCGGCGATGCTTCTCAAAAGGATTTGGCTCCCAATGTACAGTCCGGTTTGGATGTGGCCGTCAGGGTCTTAGCCAGGCTGGAGGATATTGCATTCTGTGAGCTGACCAGTAAGGATGTGGTTCGGCATCCCTTAGTACAAAAAATTGTAAAGGCTTATGAGGCTTATGAATCTAAAGAACAAAACAGAAAAAAGCATGGGGCGGGTAAAAGAAGCCATCGTTAGTATCATAAGCCTGCTGCTTACGGGAATAATAACGGCTGTGATTACCTTTTATCTGAACAGACCGATTGCAGAGGTATATAGAAATACGATCGCCCTTTGGACAGGCGAGCTGGTGATTCTTTTTTTATGGTATCAGAATGCCATATGCCATTCCCTTCGATACGATAATGAAAAGCATCAAATACGGTTTTTTGGTGTGTTTTTTGTCTGCTTCCTGATTTCTGCGGGAATGCTCTTTCTTCCTGTAGGAAGCTGGGGCTTCCTGCCTATAATGGTATTGCTCTCCATGTTCAGTAATTCCTTTATCGGACTTGCTGCCGGAAGCACACTTTTAATGACTGTGGTAAGCCTCAGTACGGATGCTACAATATACGTATTTTTCCTTTATTTTATGCTGGGGCTGGTGGGGATTTCTCTTTTTTCCAAGCTGGATGTGGAGTTCAGAATCGGGGAACCGTTATATTTATCGGCTCTTTGCTCTCTGGTTTTACAGACAGCCTATCTGGTTATTTTTGAAAATCAGTCCCTGCAGATAGAGCTGCTGATTTTACCCGTGTCTAATCTGTTCGTAAACCTTGTTTTATTGCTGCTGATTTTAAAGTATTTCAGCCGCCTGTCCATGTACCATATTCAGGATAAGTATGAGGAAATCAATGATCCCGAATTTCCGGTACTGGCAAAGCTGAAGCAAAAGGACAGAGAGAATTATATGGAAGCAATTCATCGGGCGTATCTGGCGGACAGAATATCCAAACGATTACATATCAATGATAAAGCTGTAAAGGGCTGTTCATATTACTATAAGCTGGCAGAGATCAGGGAAAACGGACAGGAGACTTCAGCGCCCTTGCAGGAAGCTTATGATTTTCCCGAAGAATTAAAGGTTCTCATGGAGGAATGTAAGGAGGGCCGTTATGGTTCAAAAGAATCCTGTGTGGTTCTTACCTCGGAGAAGGTAATCAGCAGGATACGCCGGGCACAGAAGGAAAATGATGACCAGACAGTTCCCTACAAGACAATTATTACGGAAATCTTTGATGAAATGATGGAGGGAGACAGCCTGTTGAACTGTGATATTTCCATAAAGGAGCTGCGTATTATGGAGAAGGTATTCATAGAGGAGAAATTGTATTATGACTTTTTACGCTGAGAATGAGACGCATACAGAACTTCCTTTTGCCTGGAAGGAGCTTTTCCAAAAGGTGGGTGAAGCCGTTTTGGAAAGGGAGGGCTGTCCCTATGAAGCACAGGTGAGTCTTATATTAACAGATAACGAAGAAATCAGGCAGATTAATGCCAGTACCAGGGGAATCGATGCTGCCACAGATGTGCTTTCCTTTCCCAATATTTCCTTTTTACAGCCTGCTGATTTTTCTGCTGTCGAGGAGGAAACGGCAGATTGCTTTGAGCCGGATACAGGAGAACTGATTCTGGGGGAGATTATCCTTTCTATTGATAAGCTTCAGGAGCAGGCCTTGGCCTATGGACACAGTCTGGAACGGGAATTTGCTTTTCTGGTGGCGCATAGTATGCTGCATTTATGTGGTTATGACCATATGGAACCGGAGGAAGAAGAAGTGATGTTTAATCGACAGGAAGAAGTATTGCAGCTACTGAAAATTACAAGAGATTGACCCTGTTTAAGTGGGAATTGAGAGGAATAAATGGAACACAAAAAGCGACAAAGGCAAAATGGGAAGAGAAGAAAAAGGAATTTGGAGGCGGGTATTTGGGCCACCATGATCATGCTGATTTTTCGTATTCCTCTGGCCAACCTTTTGGGCGATGAGGGAAATGGATATCTGGCCATTTCCTGGGAAATATACGGCTTGTTTACCCTGGTATTCGGTTACGGCTACTCTAAGGCGGCAAGCCAGATGGTGAAAAGCAGAGTAGAGAAAAATCTGTATCAGAACAGCCTGAGAAGCATGAAGACAGTTCTGCTTACGGGTCTGCTTTCTTCCATGGCAGGAGCAGCTCTGCTTTATTTTTTCGCTTCTGCAGCAGGCACCGTTCTTTTCGGAACCAGGCTGGTGGAAATCAGCTTAAAGCTGTTTGCACCTCTTTTGGTGCTTGCTACTGTATTAGGAATTTTAAGAGGATATTTCGAAGGAATGGGAACCACCGTTCCTACACAGATATCCCGGCTTGTGGAAGCGCTGGTTATGGCCACAGGCTCTGTTCTTTTTGCCTTCATTACCATGGGCTATGGAAAAAAGGTGGGAGCCTTGCTCCATGATGAACATTTTGAGGCCGGCTTCGGAGCCGCCGGAGTGGTGATCGGTTACTTGCTGGGAGCCTTTCTGGCAATCCTGTTCCTTTGCTTTGTAGACATCCTGTACAAAAAAGCATATAGCCGACTGTTAAAAAAGGATGCCGGCCGGAGTGCGGAAAGCAAAAGAGGGCTGCTGAAGGAAATTTTTGTCTCTTTAGGGCTGGGCATTCTCCCTGTTCTGTTCATTCGGCTTTATCGTATAGTGAACCTTTATTTGTATGGACAGCAGAGACTCAAAGGAGAGGATGCTGTTTCCGGGATTCGGATTATCGGCAGCTTCTATGGAAAGGTCTCTGTACTTATGGCCTTGTCGGTGGCTGTGATTCTGTTTCTCGCAGAGGAAAGGAAGAGGAACCAAAAGCAGCCTGTTTTCACCAGTGGATTCAGAGCCCTTAAACTGGTGATGGAAGATGAACTGCAAAAATTGATTGCTCTGGCTTTGCCCATTATGGGAACCTTCATCGTTCTGTCGGAAGCTCTATTAAAGGCCCTGTACGGAAACGGCGGGTGGATTGAGTATACGCTTCTGGGAATAGGCGGAGTCAGTCTGCTCTGCATTTCCTTTGGGGTGTATCTGTACCATATTTTGCAGGAAATGCAAATGGAAAAACCGCTTCTTGTTTTGCAGTTGGGAGCCTTCCTTTTACAAACCCTGGCAATGCTCTTTTTCAGAAAACTGCCCGTCATGGGAGAGTTTCCTCTGTCGGAGCTTTCTCTTGGACTGGCAGAACTGATTTTTTGGCTGGCGCTGGGAGTCGGAGAGCTTCTGCTTTTGATTAGGGTCTGCCGCCTGCGTCTTCCCTGGGGAAGGATATTCTTACCTCCTCTGCTGCAAACCTTTGTTATGATCATTGTGGAGGTAATGATCGTACAGGTATTAAACAAGAAGCTGCCTTACTGGGCTGTTTGTATTCTGGCAATTGTGGTAGGCGGAATATTCCATCAACTGACTAAAAAGGTTCCGCTGCTGAACAGGGAATGATATAAGGTTCAAGGATCATGGAATAAAAATAAAAAAATAAGCTGATACTATTCAAAAAAGGAAAGTTGATGTAAACGGATGAAAATTTTGAAAGGTATTAGCTTATATTTTGTTTATCCACTGACCATGTTCCTGCTGGGCTTCTTTTCCCACATGGCTTATGTAGATTTCTTCTATCCCAATAAGATCCAGAATAAAGCACAGGAGCATATAGCCTATACAGAGGAAAATATTGCACAGGTAGTGGAAACTGCCGGTGAAATTACAACCTGTGACACCAGCTATGTGGTTGTAGAATATAATCTGGAAGAAAACAGTCAGAATCGGAATACCGGTAGATTACCGGAAAAGTATTTGGGTATGACCCGGGACAAGCTGGAAGAGGCCTTAAAGGATTATGAGATGAATCCTACCCTGGAGGATCAGGAGAAGGGATTTCTATCCCTGAACCTGGAACGTTTTTCGCCTGCACAGGTAGTTGTTCGGAAAAACTACAGGCCTGTGAAAAAAACAGAAGGGTATTATCTCATGGTGGAGGATGGGAAAATCATCGTCATGGAGGATGACCAAAAGACGGTGTATCTTACTACCGAAATCTATGCAGAGGACTTATCCGATCCGTTAAAGCAGGAACTGATCATCGGAAAGTATATTCATAATATAGAGGAGCTATACGGCTTTTTAGAGTCCTATACCAGTTAAGAGGAGAATACCATGAAAATAGGTGTTGTAGGCGGCGGCGCTTCCGGAATCATGGCAGCGATCACAGCCGCAGATTATGGAGCAGAAGTCACTATTTTGGAGAAAAATGACAGAATAGGAAAGAAAATTCTTGCAACCGGAAATGGAAAATGCAATTTCACAAACAAATCATTGAAAAATACTGACTATAATAGTCAAACTGCCAATATATATGGTGACTATATAAGTCAATACGATCAAGAGCGGGTGTTATCTTTTTTTACCAACAAGGGAATGCTGGCTAAGGAACGAAACGGATATTATTATCCACGTTCAGAACAGGCATCTACCATTCTGGATATTTTACGAAAAAAGCTGCAGGAAAGCGGAGTAAAAATCCTCACGATGGCCTGTCCCAGAGCCATTATCTCCAAAGCCCCCGGATTTACCGTCTGCCTGAATGAACAGGAGCTTTATTTTGATCGTCTGATCCTGGCCTGTGGTAGCTTCGCCGGAGAACGAAAGCAAAATGAGTTTTCCGGCTACCATTATGCAAAGAAACTGGGGCACACACTGATTCCGGTGGTGCCTGCCCTGGTTCAGCTCAGAGCCAAAGATAAAGAATTCAGATCCATTTCAGGAGTACGGTGCGAGGCAGAGGTTGCGTTATACATAGATGGGAAGTCGGTTTCAACGGAATGCGGAGAGCTTCAGCTTACCGACTATGGAATCTCCGGCATTCCGGTATTTCAGCTTAGCCGGTTTGCTGCCTACGGTCTTTATGAAAAGCGTTTGGTAACGGCTATTATCGATTTTCTCCCGGAATACGACAGGAAATGTTGGAGGGCTGTGGTTGAGCAAAAATGGAATGCTTGTCCCAAATCTGCCACGGTAGAGGAATTTTTTCTGGGATTTTTACACAAAAAATTAAACGGAATGTTTATCCGGCTGGAGAATCTGAAACCGGGTATGCCCTTAAAGGCCTGCAGCTTTGAGCAGATATGGAGAGCCTGCTTGAGAATAAAGGGCTGGGAGGTACACATAGAAAGTACCAATCCCTTTGAATATGCCCAGGTTTGTGCCGGGGGAGTTTCCATGGAGGAAGTGAGCCTGAAGCTGGAGTCTTTAAAGCAGAGGGGCCTTTTCTTTGCGGGAGAAATGCTGGATGTAGACGGCCGATGTGGGGGCTATAACCTGCAATGGGCCTGGACCAGCGGTTATCTTGCAGGAAAATATGCAGCAGAAAAAAATGAGCAACACTTGCGATAGTTAGGAGAAAAGGTATGTTACGATTGCAGCAGGTGAAAATTGCCATTGCAGAGGCAAAAAGCGAAAAAGAATTGGAACAGCAGCAACAGAAGCTGCTGAAAAGGAAAATAAAAAAAATTCTGGGACTGACTGAACCCGGACAGCTAAAGAGCTGGTCTATTCTTAAGCGTTCTCTGGATGCAAGAAAAAAGCCACAGCTTTTTTACAGCTATGTAGTAGACGTTGAGGTCTCAGACGAAGGAAGGATTCTGGCAAAGTGCAGAGACAAATCTGTAGTGCAGGTGGAAAAGAAGGGGTATGTTTTCCCCGAGAACAGGAAGCCCCGTCAGAAACGCCCTGTTGTTGTGGGAATGGGGCCGGCCGGACTTTTCTGCAGTTATTTTCTTGCCCGATACGGCTATCGGCCTATTTTGCTGGAAAGAGGGAAGCCGGTAGAAGAGCGGCAGGAGGATGTGGAACGATTCTGGCGCACAGGGGAGCTGAACCCGGAATCCAATGTTCAGTTTGGGGAAGGCGGAGCCGGTACCTTTTCTGATGGAAAGCTGAACACCCTGATTAAGGAAAAATATGGACGAAACAGAGAAGTATTGAATATTCTGGTGGCGCATGGGGCTCCCCCTGCCATCCTTTACGACAGTAAACCCCATATTGGTACGGATATTTTGTGTTTGGTGGTAAAACGTATGCGAAATCAGATTCTGGAATGGGGAGGAGAAATTCGATTTCAGACGAAGATGACGGAATTAGTGATCAAGGAAGGTAAGATCAGGGGCGTACATCTGGAAACGGGAGAAACCCTTCATACCGATGCCGTTGTGCTTGCCGTGGGACACAGCGCCAGAGACACCTTCAGAATGTGTAATGATAAGGGGATTCCTATGGAGGCCAAGTCCTTTGCCGTAGGGTTTCGGGTGGAGCATCCCCAGAGCTTAATCGATGCGGGACAGTATGGGGAATGCCGGGTGCATTGTCTACCCTCTGCTGCGTATAAGCTGGCGGCTAAAACCACCGGAGGCCGAGGGGTATATTCCTTTTGTATGTGCCCCGGTGGTTATGTGGTCAATGCCAGCAGTGAGGCGGGGAGACTGGCCATTAACGGAATGAGCTACAGCGGCCGGAATGGAGAGCACGCCAACAGCGCTATCCTGGTTTCCGTTACGCCTGCGGATTATCCGGGCACAGGCCCTCTTGCCGGAGTCCGGTTTCAACAGCAGCTTGAGGAAAAGGCTTATGCCCTGGGAAAGGGGAAAATACCGGTACAATATTATCAGGACTTTAAAGGGAGGAAGGAGCATCAGGAGTATATTCCGAAGGGATTTCTGCCTTCCCCAAAAGGGGATTATGTATTTGCTCCGGTAAATGAAATTCTTCCCCCTGAGCTCAATCAGGCCTTTATACAGGGAATGGAGCAGTTTCATCAGGTGATTCCCGGCTTTGGAGATGATTATACCTGCGTACTGGGGATTGAAAGCAGAACCTCTTCTCCCCTCAGGATCAACAGAGATGAATCCGGGCAGTCTGGAGTAAGGGGGCTGTATCCCTGCGGAGAGGGTGCGGGCTATGCAGGCGGGATAACTTCTGCTGCAATGGATGGAATTTTTATTGCAGAAATGATTGCAAAAGGGTAAAATAAAAAGCTGTGCAGCAGCGATTTTGCAAATGGGGTGCTGAATAGTTACAAAGATGTGTCTAACGAGAAGAGAGGATGCCCTTTATGGAAAATGAGATTAGAGAAGAAATAAAAACAAAAAAACGGATCGTAGTGAAAATCGGTTCCTCCTCCCTGCAGCACAGGGAGACAGGAGATTTGGATTATAACCGAATGGAGGTGCTGGTCCGGGAGCTTTGTAATCTGCGGAACCAGGGAAAGGATGTGGTGCTGGTTACCAGCGGAGCCATTGCCGTAGGAAAAAAGGCAATGGGACTGACGGGCACAGAGAAGAAAGATAATCATTTGGGGATAAAGCAGGCCTGTGCCGCTGTGGGACAGGCGAGATTAATGATGATTTATCAGAAGATTTTTTCCGAATACAATCAGGTAGCAGCGCAGATCCTCATGACCAAGGATACCATTGTCAATGATTTTAACCGAAACAATGCCAGAAATACCTTTTCAGAGCTGCTGAGTCTGGGAGTGATTCCCATCGTCAACGAAAATGACACGGTGGCTACATACGAGATCGGAATTGGAGACAATGACACTCTTTCTGCCATTGTGACCGCCTTGATCGGAGCCGATTTACTGATCCTGCTGTCGGATATCGATGGTCTTTACACAGACGACCCCAGGAGCAATCCGGAGGCCAGGTTTATCGAGGAGGTAGAGGAGCTGACAGAGGAGTATTGCAGGATGGGGAAAGAAAGCACCGGCAGCGATGTAGGTACCGGCGGAATGAATACCAAAATAAATGCTGCCCGTATTGCCACTAATTCCGGTGCGGATATGATAATTGCCAACAGTGCGGATATTCGTATTATCCATCGGATTATGGATGGCAGAAGACTGGGCACCCTGTTTAAGGAGCATCGGCAGGAGGAGTTTGATCTGGTCAGCTTTGTGGAGCATTTGCATGAATAGGGCTTATGGAGAACGGAGGTAACTATGGCACAGACCATGGACGAAAAAATAAAACGCATCAATGCGCTATATCACAAGTCCCAGGCGGAGGGACTGACAGAGGAGGAGAAAAAGGAACAGCAGCTTTTGCGCAGTGAATATATTGCCAGTGTACGTGCAAATCTGAGAGGACAGTTGAATAATATTAACATTCAGAATGAGGATGGTTCCATTGTGAATCTGGGAGAAAAATTTGGAAAGAAAAAAAGCCATTAGAAAGATACTTCTTACACGAAGAGACCAGCTTTCCAGGGAAAAACGAGCATCAGACAGTGCGGTAATCCATAAGGAACTGTTCAGCCATCCCCGGTTTCGGGAGGCTGCTGTCATCTACTTATATGCCAGCTATGGAAGCGAGGTAGATACCCTGGCTCTTGCCCGGAGCTGTCTGGATATGGGAAAATCCCTGTTTTTTCCCAAGGTAACGGGAACAGGCAGAATGGTATTTTATCCGATCAATTTCCTAAGCGAGCTGAAGGAGGGATATGGAGGAATAAAGGAGCCGCCTGTTTCCCTAAAGACTGAGCCATATGACGAGGGGCATAAGCCCCTGATGATTATGCCTTTGGTGGGCTTCGATGAAAAAAGAAACAGATTGGGCTATGGAGGAGGATTTTATGACCGATATCTGGCAGAGAATCCCCGGTTTTTCACTATTGCTCTGGCCTTTGAGGAGCAGTGCTGGCAGGAGGGGCTGCCTTCGGAGTCCTTTGACCTGTCTCCACAGGTCATTTTGACCCCACAAAGATGTCTGGAAGATTAATGGATTGGGATTGGAGGAAAATATGCTGAAAAAAATGGGAGAACAGGCCATTAAGGCTAAAGAAACGGTAGAGCTTTTGTCCACAGAGCAAAAGAATGAGGCACTTAATCTGGCTGCCCGGATGTTGATTCGTGATACAGACCGGATTCTGGCTGCCAATGAACAGGATATGGAGGCCGGAAGGAAGAAGGGCATGAGTCAGGGACTTTTAGACCGGCTGAAGCTGACGAAGGACCGGATTTTGGATATGTCTGAGGGCATCCGTCAGGTGGCAAAGCTGCCGGACCCCGTAGGTGAAATTTTAGAGGAGTGGGAAAGACCCAATGGCCTTTTCATTCAGAAAAAACGTGTGCCTTTGGGAGTGATAGGCATTATTTATGAGGCCAGACCCAATGTAACCGCCGATGCCTTTGCCCTCTGTTTTAAAACCGGAAATGTGGTCATGCTAAAGGGAGGCAGCGATGCCATTCACTCCAACACAGCCATTACGGAAAGTCTTCGCACTGCTCTGTCTGAGGCGGGAGTAAACCCGGATGCCATACAGCTAATCAGGGATACGGACAGAGAAACCACAGCTCGCTTCATGAAATTGAACGCTTATCTTGATGTGCTGATTCCCAGAGGAGGCGCAGGACTGATCCAGTCCGTAGTCAACAACAGCACTATTCCGGTTATTGAAACGGGAACCGGTAACTGTCATATTTATGTGGATAAGGATGCCGATCTGGAAATGGCGCTGGAAATTATCATCAATGCCAAAACCCAGAGGATTGGTGTATGTAATGCCTGCGAATCACTGGTGGTTCATGAAGCTGTTGCAAAGGAAGTGTATCCTCTGCTGCAAAAGGCCATGGAGAAAAAACAGGTGGAGCTTCGGGGGGATGAGACATTTTGTGCACTCTTTCCGCAATGCAGGGCTGCTGACGAGGAAGATTATGCCGAAGAATATCTGGATTATATCCTGTCCGTAAAGACGGTAAAGAGTCTGGAGGAAGCCATTTCACATATCAATCGTTACCATACCATGCATTCAGACTGTATCGTCACGAAAAGTGCCGAAAGGGCAGAATATTTCCTGAACCGGGTGGATTCTGCCTGTGTGTATTGGAATGCCTCTACCCGGTTCACCGATGGATTCGAGTTTGGCTTTGGTGCGGAAATCGGAATCAGCACCCAAAAGCTGCACGCAAGAGGGCCTATGGGCCTAAAGGAATTGACCTCCTATAAATATTTAATTAAAGGAACAGGGCAGATACGTTGAGAAAGGACATTCAACAGGGAATGGAAATGAAGAAGAATAAAACCCCAGATTTAGACAGTATAGATTTAAGTCTGGAGGCTCCCCTGGAGGAGCCTGCAAGACAGTATTATTTTATGGCAAAGGCAAGGAAGTATGTCAAAGCAATGTCGGAGAAGTTGGGCAGACCTCTATTCTCGGCAGTCGTAACCTTCGGGTGTCA
>SFDP01000060.1 GCA_004558185.1 Lachnospiraceae bacterium
TCAATCCGGGATTTGTGCCGAAGCGTCACAAATCCTTTGATCGCAGAGCCGAATCTGAAATTCGGCTCGCGTTCCTCAGCGTAAACGCTTCGGAATGGATGATTAGTGTGATATGCATGGGGAATAAAATGAAAAAATCGTTAATGAAGAAAATCATTGCTGCAGGAGCATTCGTGATTGCACTGCTTGTTATTGATGCCTTAATGAACCAAAAAAATACAGATATCACTATGGAAATGAAACCAGCATCTCTGCCGGTGGTTGCAGTAAGACTGGGTGACTACAAGGTCAATACCATGTACGGATATACCTCACAAAGAGAAGAGGCTTATACGAAGGATACACTTACCCCCGTGTCGGGAGACAGAACTATTTCTCTTGTGATTGATACCTTTGGAGAAGAGATTGAAAATATTGCTTATGAGGTTCGCAGCACCAATGGAAAGCGTCTGATTGAAGATGGAGAAATTACTAATTTTGAACGGCGGGGACAGGAGATTAATTTCTCTCTTCAGATGAAGGATTTAATTGAAGAGAATCGGGAATATTCCTTTGTAACGATCCTTACTATGAAGGATGGCAGTCAGGCGTATTATTATGCCCGATTTATTCAGGGGGAGGAATATTACGAAAAGGAGAAGCTGGATTTTATCACCTGGTTTAATGATACCATTTACGAAGGCGGTGATGGTCAGGAGCTTCGCAAATATCTGGAGCCCAATGGTCAGGGTAATAATGCCAGCTTCCATAAGGTGGATATCCACAGCAGCCTGAAGCAGGTGATGTGGGATCAGCTTCCCATAGAGAGGGTGGACGAGCCTGCCTTGTTTATTCGAGATATTTCCTCTGATACCATGAGTGCTACCATGCGATATACAGTAAGCACAGGCAATGGAAAAAATGCTGATTATTATTATGTAGAGGAGTATTACCGGATAAGATATACGCCCAATCGTATGTATCTTCTGGATTATGAAAGAACCATGGATGAGTATTTTGCGGCAGACAGTTCATCCTTTGCAGAGGATCGCATCCAGCTTGGAATAACCTCCTGGGATTTTCCCATGGAGGAGACCGAGGGAGGAAAAATCCTGGCTTTTATCAAAAATAACCGGCTGTTTTTATATAATACGGTGGAGAATAAGCTGGCGCAGATATTTTCCTTTTATGATAAAAGTAATTTTGACCTGAGAACCACTTACCGAAATTTCTCCATTAAAATACTTAATATGGAGGACAGTGGAAACATGACCTTTATGGTGAGCGGATATATGAATCGGGGAAACCATGAAGGTAAAGTCGGTATTGCTATTTATTATTATAACAGTGTGTCCAATCTTGTTGAGGAACAGATATTTATTCCCTACTCCAAATCAGCGGATATTCTGATGAAGGAGGCGGAAAATATAAGCTATTTTAATAAAAGTAATCATGTGTTTTTACTTTTGGGAGGAAATCTGTATGATGTATGTCTGGACACCAAGGAATATGAAATTATTATTTCCGATCTGACCGAAAAAACCTATAAGGTGTCCGACTCTCAAAGATCTATCGTTTGGCTGAAGGAAAATCAGCCTTACGACAGTACAACTCTGGTGTGGCAAAATCTTAGTAATGGAGAGCAGAGGGAGGTCAGGGCAGGAGCCAATGAACGTATCACTCCCCTTGGATTTATGGGAGAAGATTTAATTTATGGCCTGGTCAATAAGGCGGATATTTCTACTGACAGCAGCGGAAAGACTCTGTTTCCGATTTACAAGGTGATCATTCAGAATCAGGAAGGAAATTATCTGAAAACCTACCAGAAGGAAGGAATCTATGTAAGCCAATGTATTATTGAAAAAAACCAGATTACATTGGAACGTATGGAAAGGCAGGAGGATGGAAATTTTAAGAGAATAGAAGATGATCAGATTGCCAGCAATGATGTGGGAGAAGGTGAGGTAAACCAGATTGGAACTGTGGGAGTCGAGGTTTACGGAACCATTGTCCAAATCTTATTAAAGAACCAGGTAGAAACACGGACATTGAAGGTACTTACGCCCAGAGAGGTTATTTTTGAAGGGGGAAGAGAAATTGTACTTGCAGAAGTCAGAGAAACTCCTTTATACTATGTATATGGTCCCTATGGAGTAGAGCATATCTGCAGTCTGTCGGCAGAGGCGGTTCAACGGGCTTATCAGATATCTGGTTCTGTACTGGATGCAGAGGGGAAATACATCTGGAAGAAGGGTACAGTATTTACCAGAAATCAGATTATGGCTATTCAGGGAGAGCAAAGAAGTGAGGATAAGTCCTCTTTGGCAGTATGCCTGGATACGATTCTCCAATTTGAAGGAATCTCCCGCTTGACCCAGCCTATACTGGACATAGGAGAAGATGCCATAAGCATCTTGGAAAGCAGTCTGCGTCAGGCAGATATTCTGGATCTGACAGGCTGTGGACTGGATACTGTGTTATATTATCTGGATCAGGATATTCCTGTACTGGCTATGCTGGAAGATAATGAAGCAGTGCTGATTGTCGGTTTTAATGAGGCAAACGTGGTTCTCATGGATCCGACAATGGGAACGGTCTACAAAAAAGGGATGAATGACTCCCGTACCATGTTTGAAGAGAGCGGTAATCGCTTTATTACCTATGTGTATCGGGAGGAATAAACACACGGTGAGTTCGAGACCTTCCTCACCTCAGTCTGAAGCAAAGACCTGCAGACTGACGCAGTACCCGTCGAGGGTTCATTCATGTAAGCATGATGAAACTTCTTCTCGTTACCTGCGTAAAACAAAACTAAAGGAGACAAATGAATATGGAAAAGAAGAAACAAAACCCTGCCCTGTATCTGACGCAAGGAGCAATGATTGCGGCTCTTTATGTGGTGTTTACTCTGGCTGCCAATGCCTTTGGACTGGCCAGTATGGCCATTCAGGTTCGCTTTTCGGAAGCGCTGACCATTTTGCCGTTTTTTACGACAGCAGCGATTCCCGGCCTGTTTGTAGGCTGCCTGATAAGCAACCTGATTACGGGAGCACAGCCCCTGGATGTGATTTTCGGGAGTTTGGCAACTCTGATGGGAGCAATGGGAACCTATGCTCTGCGCAGGAACAAATGGCTGGCGCCGCTGCCGCCTATCGTGGCCAATGTTATTGTGGTACCTCCTCTTTTAGCCTATGTGTACCAGATTCCGGGAGGCTTGGGTTACTTTGCGCTGACGGTAGGAATTGGAGAGATTATTTCCTGCGGTATATTAGGAATGCTTCTGCTGTTTGCACTGAATAAATATCGGGCTGTGTTATTCCCGGATAGAGAATAAAAAAGCTGCTGTAGTTTTCAACCGGAACCGGAGAACCGGTCAGAAAGCTACAGCAGCTTTTCCTTTATTATTTTTGGTGCATTTCTCCTGCCTTATATCGGGTTACCACATTCTGAATACGTTCATTGGGTACCAACAGGTCGCTGATAGAGGAATCGTGATTTAAGGTATCAATAATATAGGCGATATACTTGCTCATATCACAATTAATATACCACTCACGACTTAGTAAATCCGGGGTCTGATAAATCAGGTTAGTAGTGAGAACTTTGGTAATATACCCCTTATTATAGGCTTCATCAAATTTGGACAGACCATTGGTGAAAAGGCCGAAGGTAGAGAAAACAAAGATGCGGTTAGCCTTACGCTCCTTAAGAGCAGCCGCTACCTCAATGACACTTTCACCGGAGGAAATCATGTCATCAATAATAATCATATCCTTTCCTTCCACGTTAGTCCCCAGAAATTCGTGGGCGATAATGGGATTCCGGCCGTTTACGATCTTCGTATAATCACGGCGTTTATAAAACATACCCATATCCAGTCCCAATACATTGGCAATATAGATTGCACGGCCCATACCGCCTTCGTCAGGGCTGATGACCATCATATGGTCTGCATCAATCTGTAAATCAGAAATATTTTTAAGAAGATTTTTAATGAACTGGTAGGAAGGCTGTACCGTTTCAAAGCCGTGCAGAGGAATAGCATTCTGCACTCTGGGATCGTGAGCATCAAAGGTAATGATATTGTCTACACCCATGCTTACCAGCTCCTGCAAGGCCAGTGCACAGTCAAGAGATTCTCTGGAAGTACGCTTATGCTGGCGGCTTTCGTAAAGGAAGGGCATAATTACCGTAATTCTCCTTGCTTTTCCTCCAACAGCAGCAATAATCCTTTTTAGATCCTGGTAGTGATCATCAGGAGACATATGATTCTGGTGACCGCTTAACGAATAGGTAATACTGTAATTGCAGACATCCACCAGAATATAAAGATCGATACCGCGAACGGATTCCAGTATTACGCCCTTGCCTTCACCGGAACCAAAACGGGGAGTGTGAGAGGAAAGAATATAGGAATCTCTCTGGTAGCCGGCAAAAGCCAGACTGTCCTGGTGTTCATGCTCCCTTTCGGTTCTCCACTTGACCAAATAGTAATCTACCTTCTTGCCCATTTCCGAACAGCTTTGCAGGGGAATCATACCCAAAGAGCCGACAGGAATGGTCTGCAAATCTCTTTTTTCTTCACGCTTTGACATGAAAAATCTCCTCACTTTCTGATTGATAAACGTTTTTTATGCATACGAATATCCGGGCCGGTAATTTTGCACAGGTCAAAATTGCTGGTAATCCGGGAAAATATACGGTCAGAATAACGATCTCTAAGCTCCTGCAGGGATAAGTTTGTAGAAATAACGACGGACTTTTTCCTGAGCATACGCTCATTTAAGCAGGAAAAAAGCTGGGAAGACGAAAAAGCATTGGTTACTTCTGTTCCCAGGTCATCAATAATCAACAGGTCGCAGGTATATAAATCCTCATATAATTCAGTCAGATCATCTTTTGCGTGATAATCAAAGGTATGTCGGGATATTCGTTCAAAAAGAGCTACTGCACTGAAATAAAGAACAGAATGTCCCAGATCGATCAGTTCCTTGGCCACACAGCCGGAAAGAAAAGATTTACCTGTACCCACTGTACCATAAAAGAAAAGATTGTGGTAGTCAGAATTGAAGGTTCGGATAAAATTTTGGCAGGTCTCCACTGCCTTTTGGAATCTGAATAGATCCTCTCCCTCATAATAGGCATAGGATAGGCGGGAAAAATTCTGCTTTTCCAAAAGCTCCTTCATATTGGATTGCTCATACAGCAGGTCGATCATTTGCTGCTTAAAGCAATGACATTTTTTATTTCCAATATAGCCGGTATCCTGACAGGTCTCACAAACAAATACAGGATTTAGATAATCCTTGCCCAAGCCGGCATTGGCTAACAGCTCAGCCTGCTTCTTCCGTAGGATTCCCAGCTCAGTCTTCAACTGTGGGAGAGCGGATTCATCACCGTCTAGAAGGCGGCGGGCATGCTGCACGGAAAGAGAGGCAAGCTGTTCCTCCAGCTCCTTGTATCCCTCTACATGAGAATTGACATAATGAATCCTCTCATCCAGACGTCGGCGTTCCCTGGTCTGGCGTTCCTCATAGGTTCTGATTATGGTATCGTATTGTGAATTGGTTAAGGCCACGTTTTTCTCCTTTAATTACTGAGCAGCTCCTGTTCCAGAACATCGAAGTCATAATCGTTCTGCTGGAACTGGTTAAATTTATTCCCGGAGGTAAAGGAAGAGGTATTGTTTCGTTTACGACCTCCATATGAGGCATCAATACGGGAGATATCCGCTTTATGACGGACATCATGAGCTTTCCAACTGGACAGTATTTTATCCGCATATTCAAAACGATGCTTGTCCGTTGCCAGAACGGTACGTTCACAGGCCTCCAGAATAATATCTGCACAAAAGCCATAGGTTTGATACCACTTCTTAATGTACTCGGTTTCCCTGGGAGTGGGATTGGAAGATTTGCCCAAGGCTCTCATCACTGTATAAATCTGTTTATCATAGCGGCTGCTCTGAAGCTGTGCCTGAAAGGGGCTGGTAATATGAGCCTCAGCCCAGCTAATGGCAACCTTCTCGATGTAGCGAAAGTCTTTTTTTCCCCGGTCAACACAATACTGCAGAAGATAGTCAATTAAATCAAAAGAAAAATGCAGCTCATCGGAGATGAAGAGCAAAGAACGAATATCTCCGGCGCTTAAGGTCTTGCCCAGATAGGATTCAGCAATAAATAAAAGCTGAGAAGTAGCTTCCCGATTTTGGAAGTCAGCAAGCTGATCCAGACTGTAATCAGGCTTAACGTATCTGATCTCAGGAGAGGAAATGACAGGAGACTGTATTTCAGGTGCAGATATTGCACCTGACCGTGCAGGCTCCTGAGTTACGGGAAGCTCACAGAGCATAATGCCTGCAGGCTGATTCTGGGCATTATAATCCAGCTTTAACACACCCTTGTCCTGCCAATAGGAAAGAGCTCTCAGAATATCCTTTTCGGTATAATTAAAGTAATCTGCAAGAGCAGATACACTTATTTCCTGTTTATTTTTGCTGTGACGCAGCAGATAAAGGTAGACCTTTAACTGGGCGTCATTGGCATCGGCCATGTAGCAGTCAATAAACTGATTAGACACACTGGTACATTCTAAATTTCGATAATCTTTAATTTTTAATTGACTCATGACCATTCCATCCCATTTCCAAAGCAAATCTTTTAAAGCAACGAAATTATACCACAAATCTATAAAAAAAGAAACCCGCCAAAACCTGTAAGCCCTTAAAAATGGGGCATTTTAAGAAAAAGTGGAAACTGTGGAAAGTGTGGATAAAGAGGTGGATACAGTGGTGAGAAGCAGTTAAATTTCACTGAATCACGGCCTCTTGTCTTTTGTCGTAAACTGTTATATGCTGAAAAATATCCACAGCTTTTTTTCTGCCAGACAGATTAAAAAACTGTGGATTTGTGGATAACTAGATTCCCAGAAGATTTTCTCCTACTTTTACAATATCTCCCGCACCCATAGTTATCAACAGATCACCGTTGATAGAATTTTGCAAAAGAAAATTTTCAACCTCATCAAAGGTGGGGAAATAGAAGCAGCTTTTTCCCAACTTCTCAATCTCCCTTTTCAGGTCAAGAGAACTGATTCCCAAAGTATTCGTTTCCCGGGCAGCATAAATATCGGTCAGAACAACAAAATCAGCCAGAGAAAGAGCCTGGGCAAATTCAGTTAAGAAGGCTTTCGTTCTGGTATAGGTATGAGGCTGAAAAATGCACCATATCCGCTTGGGTGACAGAGCCCGGGCAGCCTCAAGGGTGGCACGGATTTCCGTAGGATGATGGGCATAATCATCCATAATCGTGATTCCCCCTAACTTACCCTTGTATTCAAAGCGACGATCTGTACCCTTGAAGGAGGAGAGTGCTTTCAGTGTATTTTCCATGGGGAGCTCCAATAAATCGCTTAAGGCCAGGACTGCCAGGCTGTTGGACACGTTATGGAGTCCGTAAACACCAAGCCGCACCTTAAGAGATTCTCTGCCCTTGCGGTTAAGAGTAAAGCAGGGCTGCCCTGATGCATCGCAGGCGATTTCGGAAGCAAAATAATCGCAGTCAGGGGTAAAGCCATACCGAAGTACCTTACAGGATAAGGCCTCGGTAATGGCCGAAAGATTAGGGATTGCCCCATTGATGATCAAGGTACCTTCTTTGGGCAGAAGGGAGGCAAACTGGTGAAAAGAATGCTGAATCTCCTCTAAATTCTGAAAAAAATCCATATGATCTTCTTCTATATTTAATATAATGCTGATTTTGGGGAAAAAGTGCAAAAAGCTATTGGTATATTCACAGGCCTCCGTAACAAAGTAAGGAGAATGACCAATACGGATATTACCTCCAATGGAAGGAAGGATACCTCCAATGGTAAGGGTGGGATCTGTTTCGGAGGCTAACAGCACCTCTGAAATCATGGAAGTAGTAGTGGTCTTTCCGTGGGTACCGCTGACCGCTATGGGCAGCTCATAGTTTTTCATTAGCTGACCCAGAAGCTCGGCCCGGCTGAGCATTGGCAGCCTGCGTGTACAGGCATCCTGAAATTCAGGATTATCCTCGTGTATGGCAGCAGTATAGACTACCAGCTCTACAGTATCATCCAGATGGGAAAGCTGCTGCCCATAATGAAGTCTTGCTCCCCTGGAAGCCAACTGTCTGGTGAGAGCAGATTCCTTCATATCAGAGCCGGAAACCTGAAATCCCCGGGAAAGGAGAATCTGAGCCAGACCACTCATACTGATGCCGCCGATTCCGATAAAGTAAACGTGTATGGGTTTTTTAAAATTGATTGTAAACATAATCTGCTCCTTATGGATTTTGCCTTTTAATCTTATTATTTAATTATAACGGTTTACAGAAAAAAAACAAAGGTCTTTTACCCCCTGGCAGGGGAAAAAAGGAGAAGTGAATCATCGAAAAAAACTTTCAAAATAAAATGTATTATGAATATTATGTACAAAAAAATGGAAAAAATGGCAATAAATAACGGAAATTTTGGCGTAAAAAGTAGAACAAAAAAACGAAAACGTTTTCAACTATTAAAAATGCACAAATTATTTAGAAAAATAAAGAATAAATTTGTAAAAGTCATTCACTTATTCGCTTCTGTATGTTATAATTATACTACGCTTTAGAGGGCGAGAAGAGAAGTAGAGGTGATGACATGATTAAAAAAGAAATGATAGCCATGTTATTGGCAGGCGGCCAGGGAAGCCGTTTGGGCGTTTTGACATCAAAGGTTGCAAAACCTGCAGTAGCATTTGGTGGAAAATATCGTATCATTGATTTCCCGTTAAGCAACTGTATCAATTCCGGAGTGGATACAGTTGGCGTATTGACTCAGTATCAGCCCCTCAGATTGAATACCCATATTGGTATTGGGATTCCTTGGGATCTGGATCGTAATATTGGGGGTGTAACGGTACTCCCTCCTTATGAAAAGAGCGCCCATAGTGAATGGTATACGGGAACGGCTAATGCTATTTACCAAAATCTGGCCTATATGGAGAATTATAATCCTGAATATGTTTTGATTTTATCCGGGGATCATATTTATAAGATGGATTATGAAGTAATGCTGGATTTCCACAAACTGAACGGAGCGGAATGCACGATTGCGGTCATGCAGGTGCCTGTGGAGGAGGCCAGTCGTTTCGGAATCATGATTACAGACGAGAATCGTCGAATTGTGGACTTTGAGGAGAAGCCGGAGAAGCCCAGAAGTAATCTGGCCTCTATGGGAATTTACATATTTAACTGGAAAACGCTGAAGGAGGCTCTGATCCGTATGGCAGATCAGCCGGCGCTGGATTTTGGTAAGCATATCATTCCCTATTGTCATGCCCAGGGGGCACCTCTATATGCCTATGAATTTAATGGCTATTGGAAAGACGTAGGCACCTTAAGCTCTTATTGGGAAGCGAATATGGAGCTTATTGATATCGTACCGGAATTTAATTTATACGAGGAATATTGGAAGATTTACACAAAAAGTGAGATTCTTCCGCCCCAGTATCTGGCAGCAACAAGTGTGGTGGAAAGAAGCATAATCGGAGAGGGAACGGACATCTACGGTAAAGTGTATAATTCCGTTATCGGCTGTGGTGTTACCATCGGGGAAGGCACCGTTATCCGGGATTCCATCATAATGAATAATACGGTCATTGGAGCAGGCTGTGAGCTGAATAAGGCCATTGTGGCAGAGAATGTGGTCATTCAGGATAAGGTAAGGCTGGGTGTAGGAGAAGAAGTGAAGAATGAGACACACCCTCATATTTATAATCAGGGACTGGTATGTATAGGAGAGAAGAGTGTTTTGCCGGCAGGACTGACGGTTGGCAAGAACGCTTGTATTTTCGGTAAGACGGATAAGGAGGATTATCAGGATCTGACTCTTTCCAGTGGAAAAACATTAATTAAGGCGGGTGATGAATAGTGAGAGCAATTGGTATTATTTTAGCAGGTGGGAATAACCACAGGATGAAAGAATTGTCACAGAAACGGGCTGTTGGTGCCATGCCAATCGCAGGTAGCTATCGGAGTATCGACTTTTCCCTTAGTAATATGTCTAATTCCAATATTAAGAAGGTGGCGGTTTTTACCCAGTACAATGCCAGAAGCCTGAATGAGCATCTTAGCTCCTCCAAATGGTGGGATTTTGGTCGTAAGCAAGGCGGACTGACCGTATTTACTCCTGCGGTGACAGCAGAGAACAGTACCTGGTACAGGGGGACTGCAGACTCCATCTATCAGAATCTGTCTTTCCTGAAAAGCAGCCATGAGCCTTATGCGGTGATTGCTTCAGGAGATTGTGTGTATAAGATGGATTACAATAAACTCCTGGAATATCATATTCAAAAAAAGGCAGACATTACCGTGGTCTGCAAGGATATGCCTCAGGGGACATCTATTGAACGCTTTGGTACGATCAAGATGAATGAAGAGAGCCGCATTGAAGAATTTGAAGAAAAGCCCATTGTGGCTAAGAGCAATACCATCTCCTGCGGAATCTATGTGATCCGAAGAAGGCTGTTGATTGAGATGATTGAACGCTGTGCTCAGGAAGACCGGTATGACTTTGTTAAGGATGTACTGATCCGTTACAAGGATCAAAAACGTATTTTTGGTTATAAGATCAAGGAGTATTGGAAGAATATTGCATCGGTGGAAGACTATTTCCAAACGAATATGGATTTTCTGAAAGCAGATATCCGGGAATATTTCTTTAAAAGCTATCCTGATATTTATTCCAAGGTGGATGATTTGCCTCCTGCAAAATACAATGTAGGTTCCAAGGTAAAGAACAGTCTGATCTCCAGCGGCTGTATCATCAACGGTGAAGTGGAAAACTCGGTGGTTTTTAAAAAGAGCTTTATCGGCAATAACTGTGTCATCAAGAATTCGATTATTTTGAATGATGTATACATTGGTGACAACAGCTACATAGAGAACTGTATTGTAGAAAGCAGAGATACAATCAAAGCTAACTCCTATCACAAGGGTGAAGGAGAAATCAAGATTGTAGTAGAAAGAAATGATCGTTACATGATTTAATCGACGGCGATGTTGTCGTTTCACGAAAGGTTAAGGGGTTTACTCAATGATAATTACAGATGTATGGGTACGAAAGGTTACGAAAGAAGGGAAGCTCAAAGCCATAGTTTCAATTACTTTGGAGAATGAATTTGTGGTTCATGACATTAAGATAATCGAAGGAGAAAAAGGGCTGTTTATCGCTATGCCCAGTAAGAAGTCAGCAGATGGGGAATACCGGGATATTGCACATCCAATTAATTCTGCAACCAGAGAAATGATTCAGAGCAGGATTCTTAGTGCTTATGAAGAGGCACTGGCTCAGGAAGAATAGACCAATAGGCTGAGCAGAAACATGGGGGCTGTCAGGAAAAGACAGCCCCCTTTACTTATTCCTCCATTTCAAAGAAGCAAGCGGTTTTGTGATATTGACGATATTCAGAGTTACTATTCACAGTCGATTTGCTGACACGATAAATAGAGCGGAGCTATAACGCCGCTCTTCACTCGATATTCTGATGTATATTCAGGGAGGTGATGC